>JALWDQ010000850.1:0-7420 GCA_027039625.1 Calditrichia bacterium
GGAGCTTATTAGATACTGATTATTTAAATGAAAAAATTCCTCTGTAATAGAGGGTAGGAATAGTATATTTTTTCTGGGGAGTACCCTAAAATTTTACTTGCTTTTTTACATAACGGGTAAATAGGGGGAATAGGGGGAATAAAGGGAATAGGTGTTCGTTTAAAGCAAAATGTGGATTGGAAATAATTTTGATTGATAGGTCGAGGGGTGGCACAGAGGGGCTGTCCGTGGTTATCGGCATTGTTTGCAGAAAATAAAAACTCCCGGAAAATTTCTTCCGGGAGTTTTGCGTTAATTTCAAAATTGGTAAAAGGCGGGAGCAGTTCCGCTGGTAAAAAATCAGGGTAAGTTTTTATAACCCAGTGTTTCCCCGTTGGCGCGGAATTCCAATCGCACATATTTGACACCCCGTTTTACCGGAAAAGTAACCACTCCTTCCGCTTCTTCGTTTACCTTCAGAACGACTGGTTTTAGGGGGTTGGCAAACTGTTCGCTGGCGCTGCCGGTGATGGCTTCTCCTTTATCCGAAAGCAGAACGAAATTTTTAGCGCTTACGGAGAGCTGGCCACTCGTTTGGTTTTTAGCGACCACCAGAAATGCCAGAAAGCCCGATTTTTTCAGTCGATCGGTAATGGCAATGGGCACTTTTTGGCCGGGATCCAGAATGTTTAGATATTTTTGCCGCACTTTTTTTAGCGTTTTCTGAAGTTCAGTATCTTCGGGTTTCAGTTTGAGTGCTCGAGAAAGATAGTACTCAGCAGCAATGTAGTTAATGGCTTCTTTGCGAGCTTTTTTGTAGAGGTTCATTCCTTTGTTGTGCATTTCCTGAAACCGCTCTTGCTGAAATGCTTGTAAGTCCTCTTTCGCCCGTTCATTTTCAGGATCATATTTCAGCGCTTTTTCCAGGTTCTCCAGGGTTTTGTTAAAATATTCCAGACGTTGATAATCGTTTTCGGGTTGTTTTTGTTTGTAAGCCATTGCCAGTAGGCGGTAGGTCTCCGATAGGACCTTTTTCAGTTCCGGAGATGGCGTTTGAGAGACATATTTTTCTGCTTTCTGGATACGTAGTTCAAAAGCAGGAATGGAACGGGTTCGCTGGTAAACAATTTGTCCTTGTTTTAAAAAGGCCATGGCAATTTTAAATTTCAACGAATCGTTATCGGGCTGCTCTTTTAATGCTTCGAAGTAATGCTCCAGTGCAGAACCGTAATTTCCCTGTTGATACGCTTCATCTCCTTTGGCGATGGGGTCTTTCCCACATCCTGCTATCATCATAAGCATTCCCAGCACTATGAATGGAATAAGAATGCGTCTCATTTCAACCTCCGGGTTTTCGTTTTTGTTTTCTTACATTACTAATTTAAGGAATTTGAAGTTTATTGGTAATTCAATTTTTAAAATGTGGCGCAGTGGAGATGTAGCGCAATCTTAAGATTGCGTTACATGTATCATGCAATTTTAAAATTGCAGAACAAAAGATTATTTTTTTTTCGGAGCAGTCTGGATATGAGTTGTAATATTATTGTGTAAATGTTTAATTTCTGGCTCGCAAACTAAAGTTTGCGATACAGCGTATCTAATCCTTTTTCGCAATACCAAGTTTGCGCATTTTTTTGAATAAAGAGGAGCGGTTAATCCCCAGGGTTTCGGCCGTTTCCTGAATGTGCCAGTTGTGTTGTTCCAGTGCCTGAATGATGTAGCGTTTCTCGAAAAGAGTGCGGGCTTTTTCCAGATTCAACTGGGTGGGGGTAGGAAACTCCTGCGCTGGTTCGCTTTTTCCCAGTGCCTGCTGGACATCGCGAATATCCAGTTGGGATTTAGAGGCAAAAATAACCATCTTTTCCACCACATTTTCCAGTTCGCGCACATTGCCGGGCCAGGGGTGCTCTTCCAATAATTGCAGGGCGGCAGGGGAAATATCCAGAACTTTTTTGTTGTGCTTCTGAGAAAACTGGCGGATGAAATAGCGGGTAAGCAGTGGTATGTCCTCTTTTCTTTCCCGAAGAGGAGGGACGTGAATTTGAATCACATTTAAGCGGAAGTAGAGGTCTTCCCGAAATTTTCCTTCCTTCACCATGTCTTCCAGATTTTTGTTGGAAGCGGCGATGACGCGTACATCCACTTTGCGAGGATGAGGCTCTCCAATAACCTCCACTTCATTATCCTGCAGTACTCGCAGGATTTTAGCCTGGAGTCGGAGATCCATTTCCCCGATCTCGTCCAGAAAAAGCGTTCCCCCATCTGCAACGAGAAATTTGCCCCGATGGTTTTTGGTGGCACCGGTAAAAGAGCCCCGGGTGAATCCAAATAGTTCACTTTCCAGTAAGTCGCCCGGGATGGCAGCACAATTGACTTTGACAAAAGGCTCACCGTTGCGGGGACTGTGGTAATGGAGGGCACGTGCAACCAGTTCCTTGCCCGTGCCGCTTTCGCCCAAGATGAGCACTTTGGTATTCAGAGGGGCTACCTGTTCAATCTGGTGAAAGACGGTGCGCATGGCGGGGCTCTCCCCAATCATTCGATAGGTTTCTCCTAATTGGGATAATAAGTTGTTCCGTTCGCTTTGCCATACAGAGCGTTCCAGGGCGTTGCGAAGGGTAACCAGCAATCGATCGGGATCGATGGGTTTCTCCAAAAAATCGTACGCTCCGATTTTAATGGCTTCCACAGCAGTTGTGATGGTACTTTGCCCGGAGAGCATAATGATTGGTATTTCCGGCTTCTGGATGAGCATTTCCCGAAGCAGGGTAATTCCATCGACACCTGGCATTTTCACATCCAATAGCACACAGTCGTATGCGGAATTGGTGAATGTATCTTTAGCCTTTAACGGATTTGAAAGGATTTCTACATCATAATTTTTATAGCGAAGTAAATTGGCCAGCGAAAATAAGAAATTTTCATCGTCGTCGATGGCGAGAATCTTAGCCAAGGTCATTACCTCCAATGTTTTCGATGGGTAAAACGATGCGAACGACGGTGGCAAAATCTTTCCGCGAAACGATGGTGATTTCTCCCTGATGGTCTTCGATGATTTTCCGGGCGATGGCCAGTCCCATCCCGGTTCCCTCTTTCTTGGTGGTGTAATATGGTTCAAACACTTTTTCCAGATCCGTTTCGGGAATTCCTGGACCCGTATCGGCTATCTCAATCTCCAGATAGCTCCTCAGATTTTTATCCAAATATTGTGCCAGATTAGAAGTAATCATAATCTGGCCCTCTCCCTGCATGGCATCGATGGCATTCTCGATGATAATCTGAAAAACCATGCTCAATTGCTGGGGATCTGCCCAGATGCGGTCGTGCTGGGAGTCCAGTTCCAGTTGCACGTTAATTTTGCTGTTTAAATAATTGCTAAAATGACTTAAGGCATTTTCAATAATTTCCTGTAACGAGCAATATTGAAACTGCAACTGTTCCAGATTGGTAAATTTTAGGAAGTCGCGGGTAATGGTACGGACTTTTTGAAGTTCGGAATTGATGATTTCAAAATCCGGGTGTAATTGCTTGAATTGAGCTTGTGCCAGATCGCGGATTTTCATCTCCAGTGTGCGCAGACTGAGCTGGATGGTAGAAAGTGGTGTTTTAATATCGTGTGCCATTTTTTGCACGGTTTTACTCCACAGGCGGATTCGCTCGGGAAGCATTCTTGCGGGTAGATTCTCTTTAATTTCCACAAAGTAGCCCAGGGGGATGTTTAAAATACCCGGGATGGGTTGAGCAGAAATCTCCCCGATAAATTCTTCTTCTGCTAAAGAAAATTGAATAGGCTGATGGATGGGACGATTCTCATTAATTAAATTGAGAAGAAATTGAACCACTTCCGGACGTTCCCGAAGCGCTTCCGAGTAGGGGCGCTGGAGCTGGATATGTTGCTTTAGTCCCAGAGTTTTTTCCAGCTGGGCGTTTACCTGAATGATGCGCCCGTTGTGGGTAAGAATTAACACACCATTCCGGGTACTACCCAGGAAGTGTTGAAGAGAATTCCGGGTAAATTGATAGTAGCGGATGAGAGACCAGAGACCTTCCAGGAAGAAAAAGTAGAGAAAAAACACACCCAACCGAAACAGATAGCGATAGGGATAGAAGGGATTGGTGGTGTAGGTGAGAGAAAAAAGCTGGTCGTTTTTATTCATAAAGATAAGTTGAGGGGGATTTAATCCACGTTTTTGAATTTGAGGGTGAATCCCATAAGTATTGTTTAAAATAACAGGGATATAATATCGTTCTTTAAAATCCATCTCCGTAATAACAATTTGTTTTTTTGAAAAAAACATCAATTCCGGCTCGAAATCCAGATCCAGGTCAAAAGGCAGCGGGATATCTACGCTCTGTTTAAATTGGGCTACCTCGGAATAATTCAATTGAGAATCCAGTTTAAATATTTTTCGGGATTTAACCGTAAGGAAATATAATTGTTTTTTGTTTTCCTGAGTTAAAGAAAACATTTTGTACTCTTCATTGGGAGGAAGAATTTTTTCCCGGACAATTTCGCCCTGCATGTTTACCAGAACCAGTTTGGGTGGGAGGTCAAGCTTCCCCAGATATTGAATTAACCCCACAATAAATGTTTTTTTATTTACCTCAACGGGAAAAGTGTTTACTCTGCTATATGCCGGATAAAAGCGAATGGGGGAAAATAAAAAATTGAGGTTGTTGTCAAAAGCGATTAACCAGGAATAATTATCCGAAAACGGAACAGGTTGATGGTAATTATTAGAGGTGTGGGTGCTTACTGCAAATTCCAATTTTCTATCGTGATTGTAATCAAATGGTTTGATGATTCCAAGTTTAATTCCCGCAAGTGGAGATTGAGCCAGAATTTTTTGTTGTTGAATGCTGTAAATAATAATTTTGCGGGGTTGCAGGGCAAAACCGGCATTTATCTGAACAACTAACTCTTTTATTTCATCCCCATTGGTATCAATTAAAAGCCCGGATATTCTATCCAGATCCCAGACGCTGGTATTGGGAGGTAGAGGCTGGGGGGCACGAAAAATAAATTTCCGATAGAGAAAAAACTCTTTTTCCCTGATGTCCAATCCGTAAAGAAAGAGAGAATCGTAGGTATGCGTAAATACATACACTTCATCATGATGGTCGTTGTTAAAATCTCCAAAAATTGGATGGACGAGCCATTTTTCCAGGAAATTCCATTGGTCGATAAGCTGCTCCCTGACCGTATATCCTTTAATTGCCCATCGGTTATTTACGGGATTATGTTTTAATTCAATTTTTTCGCTAAACCCATCGTGGTCAAAGTCATGATAATAGGGGATAAGATAGGGATTGTGACCCTGAATTTTGTAATGCACCTTATGGGGGGTAATCGGAAAAGGAAAAAGGTAAAACGAAATGAAAGTAATCAAAAGTGCCAATAGAACGATAAAGAAATGAATACGATAGTAAGGCTTCCTGCCCCAGATGCGTTTCAAAAATGTCAATTCCATGATAAAGCTCGTAAATTTCCCTCTCTCCGGATTTAATCACCACCCGAAAACAGGCCCAACTCACTAAGGTTTTTGTTTGAATTCCCGGGATAACTGGTTTACTTAGACCATTGTCGTAAAATATTAATATAATCGAAGAAAAATTGCAACCCTAAAATGGGGATTGAGGAAATTTTGTTGACAAAAGGCAACATTGGGGAAGAAAAATGTTGCCGGAGGGAAACATGAAAATAGAAGGGGGTGGAAAAAATAGGAATTAATTTGTCCTCTTACTATATCCCGTATTTTTTAATTTTCTACCAGATAAATCCCTTGAAATTTTAGAAACAAATTTTTATTATGAAATTGAACAAAAGGAAATTTTGGATGGAAATAAAACTGGGACTGATAAACATGGAGGGTAAATAATGATGATTAGTAGGATTTTGAGGTTATTTCTCCTTGCATTATTTTTTCTTTTTAGTTGCGAAAAATCAACTGAGCCGGTAACCAGTTTGGAAAATGAAATGGCACTCCAAAAGAATGCGATTAACATTGCTACATTACTATTGGATTTTGAAACCTATGAATTTGAAGGGGGTAATTTAAGAACTTTTGCCTTAGATCAGGCTTCGGATTCCGATAGCCTTCCCTTTATGGTCTCTTTTGTCTATCCCGCTGATTTTGGCTCGGTTCTATTTCAGCTGGATCAATCTGCGGATACGGTATTTTACGGCACCATAGTCTGGCGTGGAGAAGGTGAAATTTTTATTCCGAGGCATATTGTACCGGCAGATTCTTTTAATATTTCTTCAGGTATCTTTAAAGAACCCATGTCTATATATCATTATGAATATATCTCCTTGCCTTTATTAGATAGCCTGGCACACGATTCAACGTTTAATATAAAAGAAAAAGCCGATTCTGCCTGGTATGCTATAAAAAATCTGGGGATAACCCGAGAATTTTCAAAAGTGGATTATCGAGTCGGAATTTATTTATATCCTCCTTCCGTAGGTGCCTTTATTCCCTCCAGGGCAAAATGGATTGTATTTTTATATGCAAGGATTAAGGAATGAAATATTTTAACTACCGTGTGACACCAATCACCTGAATTTTGGGGAATAAGAAACAATCATTTGTTAAGAGACGGCGTTGCTAAATTCTGTTTTTAGCCATCATGGAATGATAGGCTGTCCATAACCTATATTTTTCAATTATCTTTTAATTCAGGAAATGTCTCGCTGTTTTTCAGGTTTTATCTCTGGAGGATTTTTAATCGCAATGAACGCACTGAGCATTCATTAAAAACTTATTATGTGTTGCTCTCGTTTGTTGCGTGCAGTTTTTATAGATTAATCACAGGATTGTAAATTCTCTGTTTTTCCCTGTAAAGATAGGGAAAGTGGAATTGGGATCCGGTGCTTCTGAATTATTGTCACAAGCGAGGGTGAAGAACTTATCTGGAATATGCTATGTGTGTTGTGGGGTGTATGGTCAGCGAGAAGGAATTCTTCGCTCTGATAGCGCTGTGCTTATAATGCCCGATTCGGCTGTGGCTGTGGTGAATTTGCACTTACCAATCATTTAATGGATGGGGATTGAGATTCTTCGCTTCGCTGGCGCTCCGCTCAGAATGACGGAGTAAAGAAATTGTTATATTGAATCTCAGCTATGTTGGGAGAAAACTCTTAAACTTAGCATTCTGAAATTATCCCTTTGTTTTTCCTTTTCTCACAATTCCCATTGCATTAATCGGGATTTGCTTTCATATTCTGTTTCAAAGAAAAAAGGGACTGACCCCGGTATGAAGAATGGAATGGGTTTTCTCTGGGTAATCGGGTTGTTGATGTGGGTGGGGGTTACTTTTCCACAGGGACGTCAGTATCAGATTGGGGTGTCCAAGGACAATTTAAGCTGGTTCTGGGAAGGGCGATTGGAACTATCCGCCAATTCCGGCAGCAAAAGCCAATTCCTCTTGAAAAATCGAT
>JALWDQ010000851.1:0-2398 GCA_027039625.1 Calditrichia bacterium
CACCCGGGTGGGGGAAGGCCCCTTTCCCACGGAAATCACCGGTGGAGCGGGCGATGCCCTGCGCCAGGCCGGTAAGGAATACGGCGCCACCACCGGGCGACCCCGACGCTGCGGCTGGTTAGATCTGATGGTAGCGCGCTATGCCGCCCGGATTAACGGACTTACCCGGCTGGCTATCACCAAACTGGATGTGCTCGGCTACCTCCGGGAAATACCCGTGGCTACGGCTTACCGCTACCGCGGAGAGGTGCTGGAGGACTTCCCGGCAGAGGTGGAAGTGCTGCAAGAGGTGGAGCCGGTGTACACCACTCTTCCGGGGTGGGAAACGGATATTTCCACCGCCCGCCGCCTTAGCGATCTTCCTCCAAATGCCCGGCGCTATCTGAATTTTATCGAAGAGAAACTTCAGGTACCCATTACCATCATTTCCGTTGGGGCAGGGCGGGAAGCAACCATTGTGCTTTAGAAAACAGGTGAAGCAAAAAATCCTGCATTCACCAGAGATTATATTTCAAATACGGTTTGGGGAATAATCAGGAGAACGAATGATGACGCAACACACGGAACAGCCGGAGGTGGAAGCAAAAACTTTCGGTCAGGTTATTCGCGATGCGTTTCGGGAATTGGGAGAAACATTTGTCGCCTTTGTGAAAGCACCCCGGGCACTGTGGGGAATTAACGTGCCCTATATTCTGGAAGGGCTGGTTTATTTTGGCATCCTCACCATTCTGGGTAAATATTGTTCGGAGAATGTGGGATTAAACGATCTTTACGCAGGCTGGGTGTACGGCGGAGTAACCGGCGGCATTACCTTTGCCATGCTGCTGTTAGGGGGGGTGACGGACAAACTGGGAGTACGGCGTTCCCTGCTGCTGGCATTTGGCACCATGGCCGTGGGAAGGGCGCTGGTTTCCTTTTCGGGAACCGTTCCTCTGGGGAATGGCGTGGCATCTCCCATGTTTTTCATCATGATTACGGGATTGTTCTTGATGGTAGCGGCTTACGGGTTGTACCAGCCCGCAGCGTACGCCGGTGTGAAGCGCTATACCAATCCCCAGACCGCTGCGATGGGTTACGCGGTGATTTACGCTTTAATGAACCTGGGAGCGTTTCTCTTTGGACCCATCTCCACCGTCACGCGTCACCATTTCGAAAAACAATTCCCGCCCAACGGTTTAACGGCGGTTTTCTGGGTATTAACGGGAATTACGGTGATTTCTCTTCTCCTTACAGCGGTTATCATCACCCGGCGGGTGGATAAGCAGGCAGTGGAGCGGGTAAAACGGGAAACGGAAGAAATCCTGCGGAAGGAAGGGAAACTTCCTGAAGAGGAAAAAGAAGAAGAAAAACCGCGGGAGAAACGGCACATCAACAACTGGCCGCTGGCTGGCCTGACCCTGCTGGCACTGGTCATGCTGGTGGTACTGTTGATGAGCATTACCGGCAAGATTCATCTCTCGGTGTTGGTAGCTTCCCTGGCCTTTGCCTTTGCTGCCAGTGCCGCCATGTACGAATTCCTGCGCAAACGTCCGGATCACCCCTTCCGGGATGCACGTTTCGTCTTCTTTATTTTCATCCTGATTCCGGTACAGACCCTCTTTGCCCACAACTGGCTTACCATCCCCTACTATCTGGACCGCGCATTTGTGGGCACCTGGGTTAGCCGTAATTTCGAGATTCTCGCCAACCTCAATCCCATCATCATCTTTGTAATTACCCCTATCATTGCGGGACTTACCGCCCGGGCAAATGTGTACCGGATGATGATTCTGGGAACCTTTGTGATGGCTGCCCCCACATTTTTACTGGCGCTGGGTCCCCACGCTCTTCTTTTTGTGCTGTACATCATCATCATGTCCATCGGCGAAGCCATGTGGCAGCCGCGCTTCCTGCAATGGATTGCCGAAATTGCCCCTCCCGGTAAAACCGGAGCCTACATGGGCATCGGGCAGTTCCCCTGGTTCCTTACGAAACTGCTAACCTCCTTCTATTCCGGCTATTTCGTGGCTCATTTTATTCCCAAACCGGAGAGCGGTTTACCTTTACGAACGGGTAAAATGTGGTTCATCTACGCCCTCATTGCCATCATCTCTCCCATTGCCCTGTGGCTGGCAAAGGGCTGGATGCTGCGGGGGAAGAACATGTCCAGCCGGTAAAAAGGAAATGCGGAACGTCTGGTGAGGTGAGTGAAACGGCTATGTAACGGGTGCTCGGTAAACCGGATGTCCATTTCTAAAACGAGGCTGTGTAAAAATGCAATGTCGATGGAATATTTATTCGTTGTCATTCAAAGTAAAATATAGCCCCGAGCTTCCAGCTCGGGGAACCTAAATCCACACTAAAAATTGGGCTTTAGCCCAATTTTAGGCTAAAGCCTAATTTTAGAAGGAAGATTCAG
>JALWDQ010000852.1:0-2397 GCA_027039625.1 Calditrichia bacterium
CATCGTGAGTGTTAGTGATGAGAAACGGTCTGAATAGCCCCGCAAATCAGAGGGGATTGTGACCTTTCTAATGCCATTCTTCAACTCTTACCAAAGGGATATCGTCTGAATAGCCCCGCAAATCAGAGGGGATTGTGACGAAATGCTGAGATGAAGGTAGCCTTCCAGCCAGGGATGGCTGGAATCCCGAGAGGCCTGGGAAGGCCGATAGTCGGGACCGCAAATCATCCCGTCAAACGGGCTTTCGTACATCCCTGTACTCAAGCCCCCGCTTTACCCTTCCAGGCGCTCGGGCTTTCGCACATCCCTGTGCTCAAGAGTGGATTGAGACGAAATACTGAGATGAAGGTAGCCTTCCAGCCAGGGATGGCTGGAATCCCGAGAGGCCTGGGAAGGCCGATAGTCGGGACCGCAAATCATCCCGACGGATCGGGATTACTTCCCGACGGATCGGGATTACTTCCCGACGGATCTGGATTGCCTCCCGAGGGAACAAAAAAACCGCAGCGCACGCAGAGAGCGCAACGATTAATTATCTGTATAGCTATTAATTTAACTTGACAGTTCGGGATTGCATCAATTATTGAGCGCAGGCTATAACGCAGGCGAAAGCCTGCGGCTACCGTATGTTAAATTTGAAGCATCAAGATTTTGCGCGTTTCTGAGGTTAAGGCAGGATTGTGATTTCTCCGATTCGTGCTTATTCGTGTTATTCGTGGTGGTTGAATATTCTTTTGTTACTATCAGATGACTGGGATATTCCTGAGAAATCAGGGCATTTTCGGTGAAAAGAAATGTCACACATCCTTGGATTCAAGCCCCCTGTTTAAACCATCCCGACGAATCGGGATTTCATCCCGACGGATCGGGATTTCATCCCGACATATCGGGATTTCATCCTGGTGCTCGGGCTTTCGATTAGTCTTATACTGGTACTCGGATTTTTTCTACCAATTTCCGTAAATCGATTTATTCCCCACTTATCCATTCTTATTCGCAGAACGCATTTCAGAAAATATTTCCAAAGCAACCTTTGAATGGAGAGTATCTTGTGGGAAGGTGAAAAACCAATAAAATTTGAATTAAAAACGGATAGGTGAGAATATTGAATGATTTCTTTTTCAGGAACTTTGTTCTGTAATCTTTGAGCTTGGAGAAAAATTGCTGTGAAAACTTAAATTGATATTCAAAAAGGAGTAATCCCAAACCCAGCTTAAAATAAAATTCTGGCTCTTCCGTAATTTGAGTACATCATGTTCCTTTTAAATCAATATTATGGTTATGTAAATCCAAGATTTTAAGCATAAAAAATTCAAAATCTCTAAATCCATACATTTTCCTCTTAAGAACTTTAATTTTATTGTTCATTCCCTCTAACGGCCCTGTTGAAATTCTGTATTGGAAATAGTTAAATAGCCCACTTCTATACGCTAATAACGTATGGGCTATTTTTTTGAGTATGACAATACCTGAAGCAATTGCCCGCTTACACCAATCTCCCAAAAATTTTTTGGCTTCTTCAACATTTTCCAATTTCCAGAATAAGTGTAGTTCTTCTTTAAGATAGTAAGCGGTTGCTAATGGTTTATTTAAGCGTAGAGCTTCCTCAAGTCTTTGTTTTTCATTCTTTTTTTCATCAAGGTTTGAACTGTTTTTTAACAGTAACCACCGTGTACCTTTTAATACATCTTTTTGCATTAAATCCTTCGTTTCTCTGTATAACTTACGCCTTAACTCACTCAACTTTTCATTGAACATCCTAACAATCTGATACATATCCTGCGGATATGAAAATGATCATAAACGATCTTGGCATTCGGTAAGTGCCGGGTTACCGCATCGATGTAAGCTGGCCACATATCCATTGCAACAGCCTCTATGTTCTTTTTGTAACCACCTAATCTACGCCAAAAACCATCTAAACTGGAGCTTTTGCGACCACGGCCAACATAAACAACCGTCCCACTTTCTAAATCCATAACTGTGGTTAAATATTTGTGCCCCTTATGAGTGGTTATTTCATCAATAGCTAAAAAACGTAGTCTCTTTGCTTTAAGCTTCCGATATTTTTTCCTTAAGTGGTGCTTTTGAATCTCCTTAATCAAATCCCAGATTACAGATAAATGCTCTGCTAGAGCTTTAATACTCATCTCTCTGGACAGGTCTAACACATACCTTGCAAAAGCTCGGGTGTAACTCTTCTTCCTGTCTGCAAATGGAATTTCTTCCTGGAGTATCTTACCACATTCCAAACATTCTAAACGCTTTAAAAGCATTTAAATATAGGTGCGCTTTCTACCAATCCGAAAGGATCCTTTAGGGATTAGCACATTTCTTAATATCCTCTCTTTTTTACCTCGACTCCTGATTTGCTTGCTACCACAATAAACACATCTA
>JALWDQ010000853.1:0-2395 GCA_027039625.1 Calditrichia bacterium
CGGTAGGTTTTGGGACGGTCGGAGTGGTAAATCACCCAATCCGTGCCGGAGATTTCGCTGGGCACCTTCTCGAACTCCACCCCCAGAAAATCCACCCAGATGCTATCCCGGTAGGAAGTGGTAAGCCGCAGGGGCAATATTTTACCCGGTAACTGACGCGCGGTCAGTTCATCGCTGCGGTGGTTTACCTGCTGGAGTTCCTTCCCGTAGCGCGAAGCAAATTCCAGAAAGTGAGTGAGCAGATGGTACACCGCGGTAACCCGGGTATGGTAATCCTTAAGCATGTGCGTTTCCACCAGGTAGAAAATGCGATTCTGCACCGCTCCGTATCCGGTGGAAAAGCGGGGAGTGGCTGCGCCCGCCCGAAGTCCGCTCAATATATTGTTCCAGTCACGAAACATGATGTAAGGGAACATGGGAAATCCGTCCGCTTCCATGGCAAGGTTGAGGAAGGGCACCAGCTTCTCGGTGGTAAACTTTCGCAGCGGAGCTGCCACATGGGGCCCGTTCTCCACTCCGTAAGTCACCACATACTGGTAATCTGCTCCATCGGTGACATGGACATCCACCAGCAAATCGGGCAGCCAGCGGTTAAACAGCCCCAGCCAGGCCTGCATTTCCGGTGCATCCGCCTTCAGGAAATCCCGGTTCAAATTGAGGTTCTGGGCCGTCACCCGCCACCCCATTTCCTCCGGCCCATTTTGATTGATGCGATTGTACGGCCCGAATCGTTCGTGCCCATCCACATTAAAAATGGGGATGAACAGTAAGGTCACGTTATTCAACAGCTCCCGGCGCTTTCCGTAAATTGCCATATCCCGAATCAGCATCAAACCGGCATCTTTCCCATCGATTTCACCGGCATGGATTCCGGCCTGAATCAGCAATATGGTACGGCCTGCTTTCCGCGCTGCCCGGGGAGTGGCAAGCCCTTCCCGATCCACAATGAGCAAAGGTAACGCCCGGCCCTGGGGAGAAGTGCCAAAGCTGCGAAAGGTTACCAGGGAAGAAGCCCGGGCTAAGCGCTGGCAAAAACGAACCGTTTCCTCATAACGCGGAGTACGTCGAAAATGGGATTTTTCGAAATAGGTTGTCCAGTCCGTTTGCGCACTTAAACCGGAGAACAGTAAAACAAGGAAGAACCCAATTGTAAACTTCATTTTTCGAACCTGATGTTTTTTCTGAAATTTCACCATGAAAACCGGGAATTGCAAATTGCAAAAAAAGTAATGTAATCCTTGTTTACCGGCTGGTCACAAGGAAGAATAGGCGAACAGTGAGAGGCCAAACAGAAAGGAAAACCCGGTAAATTTTTCCGTTGTATTCACTTAAATTCTTTCCTAAATTTGCCCCGCTCGAAATGCCCCCGTAGCTCAGTGGATAGAGCAATGGCCTCCGGAGCCATGTGCGCTGGTTCGATTCCAGCCGGGGGTACAAGGTTCCGGTAAACGAACCGGAAGAATTTTTATTTGACACAATGGGGTTCATTTACTAAATTTGTGGTTGAATTAACGAAGAGAGGACGTAGAAACAGATGGCGCATCACAAGTCAGCAATAAAGCGGATTAAGATTGCCGAACGAAATCGCAGGCGGAATCGATACTATCGTTCGACTATGAAAACGATGATGAAAAAAGTGTTGAGGGCTGAGACGAAAGAGGAAGCGCTGGCTGCTTACAACCGGGCAGCCTCCATTATTGACAAGATGGTGGTTAAAGGAATTATCCATCGAAATATGGCAGCGAACAAAAAATCGCGCCTGATGAAATTTGTCAATTCTCTTTCCTGATAAGTTCCCTCCTCAACCCGAAAGAAGCCGCACGCACCGTCCCGCCCAACTTCGCGTGCGGCTTCTTTATTTTTAAGGACTTTCTTCCACCAATCGAATCAGCTTTTTACCAGAAAAACCATGCTATTTAAATTAGGATTTAGAACATCAGAACATAGAAGATTTAGCCTATGGACACCGAAGTACCAATTTTAACCGAAATTCCCGGGCAACCCCTCCCGAAATGCAAAAAGCGGCAGAAGAGCTCCTCTGCCGCTGAATATTGAAAAGCTGTCTTACCCATCACTACTTGCGAAACATTTCGTCCTGATAAATTTTTTCGGCAATTTCCAGGAAGGCTTTGGCCGAAGCGCTTTCGGGATTTTTCGCTACAATGGGGATTCCCAGGTCTCCGGCATCGGTCACTTCGGGTTCGATGGGAACCTGCCCCAGCAAGGGTACTCCCAGTTCCTGCGCCGAACGGGCTCCCCCGTTGCTGCCAAAAATAAAGGATTTCTTTCCGCAATGGGGGCACACAAAATAGCTCATATTCTCCACAATACCCAGTACTCGGGTGTTTACTTTCTGGAACATCTTCAATCCCCGGCGGGCATCCACCAGCGCCAC
>JALWDQ010000854.1:0-7397 GCA_027039625.1 Calditrichia bacterium
TCTCGATCTCCTGCGCCAGCGGCAGGCGATCCACAGACTGAATCATCTGAAATAACCGCACGGCATATTTAACTTTGTTCGTCTGCAGCACCCCAATCATATGCCAAGTTACAGGGAGTACCTCCGGCTGTTTCTGCCGGGCTTCCTGCACCCGATTTTCTCCAATGATCCGAACCCCGGCACGAATGGCCTGATTAATCACTTCCGCCGGTACCGTTTTGGTTACCGCAACCAGAGTAATTTCCTCCGCACTCCGCCCGGAACGTTCTGCTGCCCGAGCAATTCGTTCCTGCACGTGCTGTAAATTTTCCTGGA
Organism: Calditrichia bacterium; assembly: GCA_027039625.1. Lineage (GTDB taxonomy): Bacteria > Calditrichota > Calditrichia > RBG-13-44-9 > RBG-13-44-9 > JALXCH01. The sequence continues at coordinate 316 of JALWDQ010000854.1, forward strand.
TCCAGTCCATACTCGAACTCCCCAATACCGCACTCCCGATAAATTATTTCTGCCCTGCCTGCGGCGGTTGAAAACCAAACGGTTTGCCGCTTTCGGTCATCCCATGTAATTTAATCTCGCCGTACTGGGATTCGTATTTGCGAATGTTATCTTCCAGCGCTTTGAGCAGCCCTTTGGCGTGCTGGGGAGTCATGATTATTCGGGCATACACCCGGGTTTTGGGAACTCCGGGAAGAATGCGGGTAAAATCAATCACAAATTCCGCGGGAGAGTGGGTAATGAGTGCCAGATTAGAATAAATCCCTTCCGCTTGCTCTGGCGGTAACTCAATATTAATTTGATGCTGTTGCGGTGGTACCGGATTTTTGGGTTCCATTTTTTTCCTTAAATGCGTTTTTTACTTGTACTTTAATCATTTAATTTACCATAAAGAAGTAGATAAGTCAAGAAAACTCTAATATATTGAGCGGATTAGGCGTAAGGTATGCCTCAGATTCCGGAACATATTATCGATCGCGTGCGCGATTCCGTGGATATTGTGGATGTGATTTCCCGCTACGTAAATCTGAAAAAATCGGGGCGGAATTATAAGGGATTATGTCCCTTTCACACCGAGAAAACACCTTCGTTTAATGTGAATCCGGATAGGCAAATTTTCCACTGCTTCGGGTGCCATGTGGGAGGGAATGTGTTTACCTTTTTGATGAAATACGAAAAAATTTCCTTTACCGAGGCAGTGCGGAAACTGGCCGAAGAAGCAGGGATTGAAATTCCCCGGCAGCGCATGCGAACCCAGCTCAGTGAATACGACCGCATGTACCGCGCCAATCAGTTTGCCGCCGATTTTTACCAGAAGCTGCTTCAGGAACACCGGGAGCAGATTCTTCCCTATTTAAAAGAACGCGGTTTGAGCGAAGAAACGATACGGGGATTTAAACTGGGTTTCGTACCGGAAGCGTGGGATAGTTTGCAGAAGGAAATTGAGCGGAAGAATATGGATATGGTTCTCTTCCGCAAATTGGGACTCATCCTGCAAAGCGAAAAGGATCCTTCGCGTCTGTACGACCGCTTCCGAAACCGGCTCATGTTCCCCATCCACAATCTTTCGGGGAAAATTGTGGCTTTTGGGGGCCGCACCATGTCCGATGACCCCGAAATCCCCAAGTACATCAATTCTCCGGAATCTCCCATTTACAAAAAGAGTGAAATTCTCTACGGACTCTTTTACGCCAAGGAATGGATTCGGCAGGAAGGATATGCCATTTTTGTGGAAGGGTACATGGACTTCCTGCAGCTTTTCCAGAACGGCATAAAAAATGTGGTGGCTACCAGTGGTACCGCGCTAACCGAGGAGCATGCCCGGCTGGTACGGCGCTACACTCAGGATGTGGTATTGTGTTACGATGCCGATACCGCAGGCATCAATGCGGCTCTACGCGGGGGACAGGTGCTCTTCCAGAACAATCTCAACGTGCGGGTACTCATCCTCCCGGAAGGCGAAGATCCCGATAGTTTTGTACGCAGCAAAGGCGCTTCCCAATTTTATGCCTTGATGAAGCAAGCCCGGGATTATTTCCGGTTTAAAATGGACTACCTCAACGCTCACATGGACGCCGATGATGTCAACCAGCGCACCCGGGTGGTGAACGAATTGCTGGACACCCTGGTGCCTCATCCCGATCCCTTGAAGCAAAATTTCTATGTGAATCAACTGGCAGAAGCATTCGGCATCCAGGAGACCACCCTGTTAAACGAAATAAAAAAGCGGCAGAAACAACTGGCCCGGCGGGAGAAAATGCGGCTGGAACATCAACAAGTCTCCCAACGCGTACTGGAAAGCCGCATCAGTGGCCTAACCGGTGCCTGGAGCGCCGAACGGGATTTAATCATTCTCCTTTACATTTATTTCGACAAGATGAAAAGTTTTATCTTCGACGCTCTGGAACCGGAAGATTTTTTGAATGAGGGATTTCGGAAGATGTTTGTTTATATGCGGGATAATCAGAGCGGGGACATTGAGACGGTATTTCAGGAAGCTCTGGCCACGGAAGCTGATGAGATCACAGTAAGTCAAATCACCGAGCATTTGTTTAACGAAATTGCAGATCCGGAACGCTATTTAAACGATTGCATCAGGAAAATCAAAGTGGCACGCCACCAGGCTCGAATAAATGAGCTTCGGCAACAGCTAAAAGAGTTGCCCCCGGACAATCCCCAACAGATGGAAATTCTCCGGGAAATCTCCCACCTGTCGCGCCAAATCTCGAGCATTCAGAAAATACTTTCCCCCTGAACTTTCGCAGATGCATCTGTTCCACACCCGGTGGGAACTATGGTATTTTTCATTGGGTCATCGGAAAAATCCCTGTTCATTTCCTATTTTAGCTTGCAATAAGCATTCGAATTCGTCCGAAAAAACAAAACGTTCCTTCACTGGCAAATTGGATTTCCCTACCAGAATAAAAATTTTCCAAATTTTACAGCGAAAATTCGTGTGACTTCAATCACCGGGTGGAAACGAAAAGCAACTAATTTCCTATGAAATTAAATGCAGGATACACTATGGAAAGGCGTATGGAACATCAGATCAGGGATGAGCAAAAAACCGAGCATGCACCACGTTACGATATCATCGTTATTGATGACAATTACGAACAGGCCAATATCATAAAATTATTGGTCGAAGAATACGGATTTCGTGCCCGATTTGTTACCGACAGCCACAAGGCGTTCGAAGTTGTGAAAACGGAAAAACCGCGCTTAATTATTCTGGATTTAATGATGCCGGAAATCGACGGATTGCGTCTCTGCAAAATGATTAAAGAACATCCGGAAACGGCTAATACGCGCATCATCATCTATTCGGGCAAAATGTACGAGTCGGATCGTCGCAAAGCGCTGGCGCTGGGGGCGGATCTTTTCCTGACGAAACCCACACGCTCTTACATTCTTCTGGATGCGATAAAAAATTTGCTGTTGCCAACCACCGATGAGCTCATTTCAAATTAAATTCTGGGGAGTCCGGGGTTCTATCCCCACCCCCGGTCCTCGAACTATCCGTTACGGGGGGAACACTCCCTGTGTGGAAGTGCAATTTACCGGGGGACCGCTGTTCATTCTGGATGCGGGCAGCGGCATCCGCGATCTGGGCAACCATCTGCTCCAGCGCCAGGAACCTGTGGAAGCGTTTATCTTCATCAGCCATTTCCACTGGGATCACATTCAGGGACTCCCTTTTTTCCGCCCTGCTTACAAACCGGGTAACCGTTTTACCATCCTGGGCAGCGACGATGCAGCCATGGCACTGGATCAGATCATTGCTTTTCAGATGAATCCTACCTACTTCCCGGTAGCCATCCAGGACATGCAGGCGGAGATTCACTTCCGCTCACTTCGCGAAGAATCGTTCCAGCTGCAGGGAGTGCAGGTCGAAACCATTTATTTGAATCATCCGGGATACACGCTGGGATACCGATTTACTTACCGGGGGAAAAGCCTGGTTTATTTTAGCGATAACGAACCATTTCAAACCCATTTATCCCGCACATCCGAGGAAAAAGTACCGAAAGAGAACAATCTCCGTCGGGATAGGGTGGAAGACCTTTTCGATAATTTCGTGGAAAATAAAAACGAGCAATTTGTGGCATTCTGCCGGGGAGCAGATGTGTTGATTCACGATTCGCAGTACTTCCCCAACGAATACCAGTTGAAGCAAACCTGGGGACACTCCCCCTTCACCTTCACGGTAGAACTGGCCATCCAGAGCCAGGTGAAACATTTAATTCTGTTCCACCACGACCCCGACCACAGCGACGAAATCGTTGAAGAAAAATTAAAATCGGCCAGAGCAATCATCGCAGAACACCATTCGAATACCATCTGTCATGCTGCGCGAGAAGGCTGGTGTTTTGAATTGTAATTCATTTCTTTGCCACCACCACCGTGGTTCTCAATTCATCCTGAAAATTTTGCCGGGAATCGAAAATACGGGCAATCAGAAGGTAAATCCCAATGGGGACAACCCTTCCGCTGGCATCTTTCCCATCCCACACCACACTTCCCTGGTGGGCTGCGGGCATCTGTCGGGTTAATTCCCTCACCAGTCGTCCTCGTAGGTCAAAAATACGCAGGGTGAGGTATCCTGTTGTAACAGGGAGCTGGTACTGAATCAACGTCATATCTTCAAATCCATCACCATCGGGTGAAAAAGGATTGGGGGAAACCTGCAGCGCCTGGTGGATTTCCGGAGTAGAGATGTACACGGAATTCATTTTACCGGGAGTGCTTCCCGTGGGATCGGTGCAGGCAGACCAGTTGTCTGCCAGTTGCGAGTCCCTATCGGGCCGAATGCGTTCCAGTGAAGTTCCCGATTCTGCTGGCCGGCGCATCCATTCGGCAAAATAGTGCACTCTGTCCATTACCCGTCCCGAAGGCGTGAGGAGCTTCAAATCGTCTTCATCATTATTCAATGCCGGGAAACCGGGAATAATGATGCAGATCGATGGCTCCACATCATATTCGGAGATTACAGCCGAATCCCCTGCCAGCAGATAATACCCTCCGGGTTCGCACACTACCTCTGTATGAGAAATCTGCACGGTATCCCGGGCATCGGCGAAACGGAAATCCTCTAAAGAAAGAGGTGAATCGCCACGATGGTAAATTTCCACCCATTCATGAAACCCAGAACGGGGTCGAAACAGAATTTCGTTGATCACCAGATCGTCTCCGGCAGGTTCCACCAGCACGGAGAGGAGTTTCAGGTTGTTCTCGGGATTCTGGTCTCCGGGAATATCCAACCACACTCCCAGGCTCCACTCGCCTGCGGGGAGGGTATTGACGGTAAACTGAAACATCAAAGTATCGTCCAGAAAAAGGGTACCGCTCCAGAGCAGGGAATCCAGAACCTCCGGAGCATCGCACTGCCCGTTGACATTGTCGTCCCGAAAAAGATAAAGCACAAAGCTGTGAAGTTCCTCCGTGCCTTGATTGGCAACCACTCCCCGCACCTGCACCGGAGTGCCTTCTTCCGGAAAAGGTGGAGTAAAAGAAAGGGAATCAATCGCGCCATCCCGGGCAAGAGGGGAAACGGAATTGGGCGCACCGGGAGTTCCGCGAAAACGGAGAGCATCTCGCCAGTTTTGCGGGGAATTATCGGGAATTAAAACACGTTTCTCATCGGAATAACCGGGTGTGTTACCCACGGAATACCGGTACATTTGTACGGTATCTCCGGCAGCATCCACCAGAATCACCGGCTCCGAAATAACATTCGACCAGCCAGCATTGCCAAATGAACCACCATCAATGGTGAGTACCAGAGCACTATCGGGAATCAGAGCATCGTACACCGTGGAATTTCCGAAATAACTGGCATCCAGAATGACTGCAAATTGCCCCGGCTCTAACACCATCCCCTCTCCTGTTTCTACCAGTGCATCCAGCTCCAGGCTATCGCCAATTTGCCATCCAGATAAATCTACGGGTTGATTGCCATCGTTGTAAATCTCCACAAACTCGTTGTGGAATTCCAGCGTATCGGGGTCAAACATAATTTCAGTCAGGATAATCTGAGCGTGAGAGTGGGATAATAAAAACAGACCCAATAACAGTACACCAATTCTCCATCTCATCTCCTACCTCCCATGTTAAAACCTAAATTGAGCGATTGTTAGACATTTGTTAATAATTGCTCATTTTTAAGCTAAATTTTTAAGAAGATTAAATATATTTGGTATATAGTAAATTTTTAACTCCTCTTCAAAATAGGCAAAGGTCTTCTGCTCGAAGAATCCGCTGTCAGCTACTATAATGAGGGGAATATCCGCTGAATATCTCTCCCGTAATATCTTTACAATACGATCCACCGAATTAACAAAATCATTCCCATGATTGGAATGGGCACTGCCTTTACGAAATATGATGTCCGTTAAAACAGGCCCCCATATGATATGCAACGGGTGAAATCCTTTCCTCTTCTTATAAGTAGTCTCGACTCCTTCTCGCTTCTGGGCATCATCATTATCCAATACCATCGCATCAATGCCTATAACAATATATTTTAGGCTTTTCAAGCTTCTATCGCCATATGAATAATTCCCTAAAGATGCCCCCGAATATATCTACAATCTCCTTCTTACTGGCATGGCGTTTAAAAAATCGCTTGATTTGATGCGAGGAGGCTAAACGAACCCGGGCGGTCTCCAAAACCGCCGCATAGGCATCATTCGTCTTTAAATGATCAAAATAACTGATGTATCTGTGGCTGTCATCCTTCATGAAACTTATATTTTAGACCAAATTCTCTGAGAGCTATCCCTTTTCCCGAACCTTTGATTTTACCTAAATAATTTTCTATTAGTCCAAATAACCGAGTGTATTCCAAATATAGCAGAAATAATGCAATGCCTCCTCGGGAGGAAATCAGATCAGTTGTTGTCTCAATTTTGCTAATTTTCTTTACCGATTTTTACTCATATTAATTCGCACCTTTTGGGTGGGTGATTTTACTTATTTTTTGATGCTCTAAATAAGATAAACACAATATGTTAAATACCCAAAAGGTTTTTCAATTCTTGAAGAATCGCTTAAATTTGGTTAATTTTACTCGTGGCTCCTCCGTTCCCTATTTTCATTCCCACAAACTCCCTTCCCATTCGTTCCTGCCATTCCATGAATTCTATTGAATTCCACAAAATATTTTCCCAAATTCGCAGCAATTCATTTTTCCGGCGGAAGAGCAAGTCGGAAAAGCAGGAGAGCAGCCAGATGGAGAATTTAAAATTAGCAGCGCGGAACGGGCGCCAGCGCACGGTGATTCGGGTGGGGAATGTCGAATTCGGCAAGAACTTTGTAGTGATTGCCGGGCCATGCAGTGTGGAGAACGAAGAACAAATGCTAATTACAGCGCAGAAGGTGAAAGAAGCGGGAGCGGATATGTTGCGCGGTGGCGCATTTAAACCACGCACTTCTCCTTATTCTTTTCAGGGTTTGGGACTGCAGGGATTAAAAATTCTGGAGAAGGTAAGCAAAATCGTTGGTTTACCGGTGGTTACCGAGGTGGTCGATCCCCGGGATGTAAG
>JALWDQ010000855.1:0-5059 GCA_027039625.1 Calditrichia bacterium
TCCCAATGCCGCAGAAATAGAGGTGCTGGTGTGTCCGGCTCCGAACACATCGTAGGGGCTTTCCTCCCGTTTCAAAAACCCGCTGATGCCTCCCAGTTGCCGGATGTTTTGCAGGGCTTCCCGACGTCCGGTAAGCACTTTATGGGCATACGCCTGATGTCCCACATCCCAGATTAATAAATCCCGTGGTGTATTGTACACATAGTGGAGGGCAATGGTTAATTCCACCACCCCCAGGCTGGAAGCAAAATGCCCGCCAACTCTGGGGATGATTTCCAGTAAATATTGCCGCAGTTCTTCAGCTAACTGTTTTAACTCATTGCGATTTAATTTACGCAGGTCTTCCGGATAATTGATGTGAGACAAAATTTCCATAGTTGTTTTCTCCCTTGCGTGATTCGTAAAACGGCTAAATATAAAAGTGATGTTCTGGAAAAATCAACAGAATTCTTGTTCCCGGCTGTTCTCCTGAAGGAGCCAATCCTGTAAACAAAGAGAAAGATTTGTTTCTCGAGCAGGAGAAAACGGAAAGATGCACCGCCGCAAATTAACAGAACATTTTACGTTTTATTTGAAGTGTAGCGAATGTGGGCAATGGTAAGATCTTATTATTCTCGAAACAAGCAGGAATTTGTGATGTTGTCTTAAAAAAGGCAAACAATCTGCCAGGAATAAAAAAGAAGCGGCAGAAAATTCCACCGCTTCTTTTTGCACCTGTGTAAAAGAGGAGGTTGTTAGGAGGCTATTTCATGAAAATCATTCGCCGGGTTTTCACAAATGGTGCCTCTTGGGATCCATCCATGGGAATGGCAGAAATGCGATAAATGTAAATCCCACTGGAGACGGTGCGGCCTGTTTTGTCTTTTCCGTTCCAGGTGACCTTATGAATTCCTGCCTCGATGTGTTTATCAACCAGCGTAGCAACTTCCTGGCCCAGAATGTCGAATACCTGAAGTTTTACCTGGCAACCTGTAGGCAAACTATAAGTAATAGTAGTTGAAGGATTAAATGGATTGGGGAAATTCTGTTCCAGATCGAAATGAAGCGGAAGTGCCAATTCTTCTGTTGGGGTATCGGAGATATCCATTTTGGGAAGTGTATATGGAGCATCGTGGTGATAGAGTATGGCAAATCGTCCAATCTTCATGGAATACGCGCGAATGACACCCTTCATCTTAAAATTTCTTTTAATTCTGATGTATTTTTTGGGTGCGTGTAATTCGCCCCGGAAGGTGCAGCCTCTCCCAAATTTTATTTTACCTTCTCCGGCAACAGCAATACGAAATTGGCGAGTGTAATCCGGACCAACGGGATTGATAGTGAACTCTGAATAATTCCGTACTTTCAATTTTCTGGCAATATTAAGATAAACTTTCCCGTTGGAAATATTCACATTAACATGGGCATATTTTTCTACCACGAATTCATCCACATAGTATGTTCCCGACTGGAGAATAATTGTAGCATATTTGTTCACATGCACTTTGTGATATTGGCCCGGGGGTAGAGTGAGAGTATCGCCATAAGGGATGTTGATATCGGTAGTTCCCCCGGTAAAAGAAGGCTCTAACATGAAAAATGGAGGCATGAGGGTATCTTCTACCGTCCGACCGGTAATAGTGGAAGAACCATAGACAGTTATAGAACTGCCCGCATATACGTTTCCCACAATAGTATTATTCTTATGGATACGCACCCGATCTAACGCGATTAAATTACCATGAATGGTGCTGGGATATCCTTTCCAGATATAAATATCATCATTACTATAAATATCACCATAAACCGCGTTCACGCCCTTAAGATTGATATCATCCTCAGCAACCAGCACTGCATTCTCCTGGGACTGTTCTTGGATAGTGGACCAGACATTCTGTCCCTGATGATTCATTCCAACTTCATATAACAGTCCGGTAAAGTAAATTTTATTGTCACCGGTAGAAATATTACCATGGTTTACACTGTGGTAAATTCCATCGTAAATAAGCACGCCGGAGGTGTACATAATGTCGGGGATGCCCCCTGTGCCGTCATTATCGGGATGAAAGGTGCGAAGTGCGGGACCTGCATCTCCATAGAGAACCGAGTGCCAGGGTGGGTTCCAGGGGCTGGCAGGTTCGGGATTAAAATAGTGGATTGCCCAGGAAGCCTGACCGGTAATTGTCCCATGGTCCAGAACATCGGCTTGTGGCAGAACACCAGGAGAAATACCTCCAGAAGCCTCGAACCCATAATTTTCTGGATCCGGAATATAAATCAGATTGGTACTGGTAAAAATTCCCCGGGTAACCATTCCGATAACCGGAGTAGAAGGATCGCCGGGTACCGTGTAATATACATACATCCGTCCTTCTGCTGTTGCATTCAGAAAATGACTGTCGAAAACAATACCACCTTCTACTGCTTCCGGAGCATGGAATAAGAGGGTTCCATCTGTGCCTGAATCGAACACCACCCCCAATCGAACGTGCTTTAATTCCAGTTCCGATGCCGTTACCCAGGCACCATCGGTAAATGGAGTCCACATTCCCAGCGGAAGAACCCGAAAATAGGGCATTACATTCCAGTGTCCATCGGGTCGCTCGTTAATCACAATGCGCAAGTCGAAAGAATCTGGGGCTATTAAAGTACTCAATGTCTGCTGGCTGCGAGACACATAACCCACATCATTGCTCACCAGGAGATGAGCGCCGGGACTATTATTCAGAAAAACTCGTAAAGGCAGTAAAACGGTCGAGGTATGATCATCGATGTTTTCGATGACGAAATCAAAAATTCTATCGCCGGTAACGGCCCCGGGACGAATCCCGCGCAGAGTAATAGTCCAGGCTGTACCTCCCGATAGATCTAATGTTCCATCACCATGGCCCGTATCGTAATAATAGTAGGCCGAAGCTCCACTACCACTAATGGAATCGGCACGGGTAAATCCCGGTATTAAAAAAGCAATTGTGAAGAAAAAAACAAATACACTCCGAAACAATAATTTCATATCAACCTCCTGGATAATGGGTTTAATAATTTTAAAATTAGGGTATGTATTCGAAGGATTTCAATTCAAATATTTTCGAGAACTTATAAATAGGAAAGATAAAACACCGAATTCCTTTTCTAGAGCATATCATAATAAAAAAATTTTTTTGAAAAAAAAGTTGATATAAATCACGCTACGGCTATTTTAACTAATAAAAAGCAGTGGGATAAAAAACCATCTTTGTGCCATTGAAATCAACCCAGTTTGTTTCCACGGAATCATATAATTGGACGGATTAGAACATTAAATCATGCTAATTGGGATTATTCCTGGCATGTCAATCTAAAATACCGGTATTTCGCTACTTCCCGGATCGCCTTTCATTGGTCTAATAACATTCAGGTGCTGAGAACATTTTTCTCAAGAACGCAAAGTAAGCAATTTTTTCTCCAATTGTTGTTTGGATATTTCGATGACCTCCACTTTTTGCACCAGCAGATTCGCCTCGCCGGGCAGGCGAGATTGTACGGTGCCGGTAAGGCGGTAAGGACCCTGGGTTTTCAGAAGATGCCCATATTGCTGGTATATGGGCGGAAAAAGCACAGCTTCGCACAAACCGTAACGATCTTCCAGGGTAAGAAATTTCATGTAATCCCCATTCTTGGTTTTTGCTCGGCGACTGGTCACCAACCAGCCCACGAATTGAATGGTCTCTCCCTTGCGCCGTTCCAGCTCGAAGGAAGGGGTGACTTCCGACCAATCAATTTCTTCAGAAAATAGTGTGAGGGGGTGGTCGGTCACGGCAAATCCCAGAATCTCCATTTCGTAAAGAATGCGCTGGTATTTGTTGTACGGAGGCAGATGCACATTCTGCGTCAGGGATTCGCACAGCGATTTGTTCCTCCGGTGTTTGAAAAATACCCGGGTGCGTAGCAGCAGTTCCGGCTCGCTGGGATGCAGGGAGCGCAACGCTCCGCATTTGATTAAGTTTTCCACCTCTTTCTGACGGGGTTGAACCCGCTGGAGAAAGTCGTAAAAATCTCGGAAGGGAGCTCGGCGTTGTTCCTGAAGGATTCGCTCCCGGGTACGTTCGGTAAGTTCGTACACCGGTTCCAGCCCTACCTGAATGGCGTCTTCCTGTGCAACGAAATGGTTACGGGAAGAATTCACGTCGGGAGGAAGCAGCCGGATACCCATGCGGCGGCATTCCTCCACATAAGCGGCACGGGAGTAAAATCCGCCCATGTTGTTCAGCACCGCCGTCATGTACTGAACGGGGAAGTAGTATTTCAGGTAAGCCGTCTGGTAAGCGATGGTGCCGTACGTGGCGGAGTGAGCTTTGTTGAATCCGTAGCCCACAAAATTTTCCAGGAATTGCCAGATTTTCTCTGCCTGGGCCCGGGAGAGTCCTTTCTTCCGGGCGCCCTGCAAAAAATCCCGATGCATGCTCTGCAATAGTTTGCGGTCGCGGGATTTCGTCATGGCTTTGCGCAGGATGTCGGCTTGCGCCAGGGTGAAACCGGCAATTTCGGCTGCTACCTGCATCACCTGTTCCTGATAGATGATGTTTCCGAATGTTTCTTCCAGCACCGGTTGCAAAGCCGGATGTGGGTAAACCACCGGTTCCAGTCCCGCCCGACGCCGAATATACTGCTCTTTCATCCCGCTGTTTGCAGCGCCGGGGCGAATAAGCGCCACCGCCGTGATGACATCACCCACACCATCAATCTGCATTTTACGGAGCAATCCTCGCATCCCGGGGCTCTCCGTCTGGAAGCATCCCATGCTCAGTCCGGAGCGCAGGAGCGCAGTCACATGGGGATCTTCTTCCGGGATGACTCGCAAATCCAGGGGCGAGAGATGCTGTTTGGCGCTATCCAGAAATGGAAAACGTTCGGGCGTAAGGTATTCCCGGGTCTTCTCCGGAACAATCTGCTCCCTGCCAATATCGAAGCGGTAAAATCGGGGAGGAGCGGGAGTTGCCGGAGGAGAGACAGGAGGTGAAGAAGCGTCCCCTTTCGCAAATAATGGCAGGTGGAATTCCGAACCGGTAGAAGGTGGAGCAGGGGGAGGTTCCGGGTGTGG
>JALWDQ010000855.1:5069-7396 GCA_027039625.1 Calditrichia bacterium
TGGTGTTTGCTCCTCCTGCGGAATCCGGCGATAGATCGCCGCTACCTGCTGCAGGGTTTCGGTAACGATGGTAAGGGAGCGCACCCCCAGCAGGTCAATCTTAACCAGTCCCAGCGGTTCGATGGAGTACATGTCGTACTGGGTTACCACCAGGCCCTTACCTGCCACCTGGAGTGGGGTGTAATCCGTCAACCGTTCGGGGGCGATGACGATGCCGCCGGGATGAATGGATTGGTGGCGGGGGAAGTCCGCCAGACGTTCGGCAATGGCCAGCACCTCCCGGAATACTTCCGGATTTTGCTGCAGATCCCGACACTCCGGCACCCGCTCCAGTGCCCGGGAGAGTTCCCGGATGCCGTAATGGGGCAGGTAGCGCGTGATGGTGCGAATCTCATCTTCCGGAAAACCGTACACCCGTGCCACATCCCGGATGGAGGAGCGAAGCTGAAAGGTGTTAAAGGTAGAAATCATGGCGGTGCGTTCTGCTCCGTATTTCCGGTACACGTACTCCAGTACCCGATCTCGGTTCTTCCAGCAGATGTCCAGGTCGATGTCCGGGGAATCGCTGCGCTGGGGATTCAGAAAGCGCTCGAAATACAGCCGGTAGCGCACAGGATCGATCTGAGTAATACCCAGCACGTAGGACACCATACTGTCGCCCGCCGAACCGCGTCCCACACAGGGAATGCGTGCCCGGTGGCAAAAATCCACGATATCCTTCACAATCAGAAAATAATCGGCAAATCCCAGCCGAATGATGGTTTCCAGTTCGTAGTTCAGGCGTTTTTGCAGAGCCGGAGAGAAGGGGTGATACCGTTCCTGTGCACCGCGAAGCGAGAGTTTCCGAAGCTGGGAAGCGGCATTCTCTCCCGCGGGCAGGTCAATCCGCGGAAATACCGGACGCCCCAATCGGAAAGCAAATTGGCAGCGTCGAGCAATTTTTAGCGTGTTGGAGAGGGCTTCGGGAAATGCCTGAAAAAGATGCTGCATCTCCCCGGGGGATTTCAGGAACTGTTGGGGAGTTCCGGCTGTGGTGATTTTGTCCAGCAAACTGTTCTGGTCGATGGCATGGAGCACCCGACGTAGGGGGAAATCTTCCGGAGCGAGCAGGTGCACATCATTGGTGGCAACAATGGGGAGGTGGTGCTGTACCGCCAGATCGCGCAAACGTACGTTCGTTAACACATCGTTGTGCTCGAAGATCTGCAGCTCGATGTAGAACTGTTCTCGAAACACTGAAGCGATGGAGCGCAGGTAGCGCTGGGCGTCCTGCAGGCGGCGCTCCCGAGCCAGCTTCCAGAGGTACCCTTTTTGCCCTCCGGAAAGAATAATCAAACCTTCCCGGTAGCGGGCAATGTCCTGAATCTCCAGTTCAAATTTCAGGTGTCCGCCGCGCAGATGCCCCATCGTGAGCAGGGTACACAAATTGCGGTAGCCGGCATCGTTTTGCACCAGCAACACCAGGCGGGTACCATCCTTTAAATCGACTTCGGCTCCGATAATGGGATGAATGCCCGCTTTTGTGGCCTGCTGGTAAAACGAGACTGCTCCGGCCAGGGAGTTGTGGTCGGTTAGTGCCAGGTGCCGGAAGCCCAGTTGCCGGGCACGCTCTACCAGCGCTTCGATGGAGGATGTCCCGTCCAGCAAACTGTAATAGCTGTGGGTGTGCAAATGGACAAACATGGCTACCCTCCGGAGCAGTTGCTGTACCATTCGGGACGTCTGAATGTCCCATTCGGTACGAACCTGGTTAATGGCGAACCGGTGGAGAGCGAAAAATAAAGCAGCGAGCGCTTTGCGGAAAAACTTTCGGCCTCGCCGAAATGGAATCCCGGGAATAACCCGATACTGTTAATTATGCAAACGTACTCCCCTAAAGTGTGCTTGTTATACGAAAGATGGAGAATAATATTACCATCGTTGATTTTCTTTCCTCTCATACTTCCTCCCGATTCTGGGGTAACGGCTTTGAAGGGAAACGTTCTGGCACACCATTGGCATTTCCCCATGCAGAACTTAATTTCAAGGAGGAAGTTGACATGAAAACAACCATGCGTTCAATTTTGTGGGTCATTTTGTTTGTGATTTTGTCGGGATTTAGCACCCAGTGTGCCAGTCGGGTGGTATATGTGAAAACGCCACCACCGCCAGTGCGGGTTGAGGTTCGGCCAGTTTCTCCCTACAAAACAGCGGTATGGGTTCCCGGCCACTGGAAGCAAGCGCGCGCCGGATACGTCTGGGTGCCGGGGCACTGGAGCAAACGCGCCCGCGGCTGGGTGTGGGTCTCCGGCCACTGGAAACGCATTCGCTAAAAGCACCCTCCACCT
>JALWDQ010000856.1:0-7392 GCA_027039625.1 Calditrichia bacterium
TGCTTCAAAAAGAGGATTTCTCGTTGCTGAGGGGGAAATCGATAGGAGTATTGTGCCACCAGGCAACGATTAATTCTCGCTATCAGCATCTCATCGATTTACTCCTTCCGTTGCATAAACGGGGAGATTTACAGATTACAGCGGTGTACGGCCCCCAGCATGGTTTATGGGGACACACACAGGATAATATGATTGAATGGGAGGGGTACCGGGATGAGCGAACGGGACTGATGATTTATTCGTTGTACGGAAAGCATCGCAAGCCCACTCCAGAGATGCTACGGAATGTGGAACTCATGGTAGTGGATATGCAGGATGTCGGTGCACGGTACTACACATTCATCTGGACGCTGGCTTTGACCATGGAAGCGTGTCAGGAAGAGGGGATTCCGGTGATGGTGCTGGATCGTCCCAATCCCATTGGAGGAAAACATTTTGAAGGGACATTGCTGAATCCGGAATATGCCAGCTTTGTGGGGTTACATCCCATTGCCCAGCGGCACGGATTCACCATGGGCGAAATTGCTCACTATTTCCGGAATACGTTTTACAATTCAGTGGATTTGCAGGTGATTCGTATGGAAGGCTGGAAGCGGGAGTTTCATTTCCCGGAAACGGGACTTCCCTGGGCAATGCCGTCACCCAACATCCCAGTTTATGACACGGCACTGGTGTATCCGGGAATGTGCCTTCTGGAAGCCACGAATCTTTCCGAAGGACGTGGAACTACGCGCCCATTCGAAATTTTTGGGGCACCCTGGCTGGATGGCTGGAAACTGGCAGAATCGCTGAACCAATTACAACTTCCGGGTGTGTATTTCCGTCCCATTCAATTTATGCCGACCTTTCATAAGCATGCAAACCAGATTTGCGAGGGGTGTTTCATTCACGTCACCGATCGGGAAACGTTTCGACCGGTACGTACTACCCTGGCACTGCTTCAGGAAGTGATCCGGCAGCAACCGGATAAGTTCCAGTGGAAAAATCCCCCGTACGAGTACGAATTCGAAAAGCTCCCCATCGAAATTTTGCTGGGAAATGGGTGGCTGCACCGCTGGATTGAGGAATTGCGGCCTCTTTCGGAAATTGAAGAGCGGTTACGAGAAGAAGAGGCTCAATATGAAAAAATCCGGAAGGAGCATTTACTTTACCAATAAACCTTCCATGCTCATTGTAAATAAAAAACTCCCTGGCATAACCCGTATGCCGGGGAGTTTTTTGTTTTATCTGTACGCTCTTCTTATTTCACCAATAACATTTTTCGCAAACGCTGGAATAACACGTGTCCGCTACCGGGGTCTTGTGCTTGAAGTTCATAGAAGTAAATGCCGCTTCCCAGATTCTCCGGTTGCCAGCGAATTTCGTAGCGACCCGCCGATTTCATTCCGTTTTCCAGTACCGCAATCTGCTGCCCCAGAATGTTGTAAATTTTAAGGGTTACGTGTGCATTTTGTGGTAGAGCATAGCGAATTGTGGTAGAAGGATTAAACGGATTGGGATAATTTTGCTCCAGAGCAAAATGTTGTGGTAAAGCCATATTTTTCTGCTCCAGAGAGTTCGGAGCCGCCTGCTCGATAACGACGTTATCAATAATCAGATAATAACCATTAAGCCCCTGATACACAAACGCCACGAAACGGGTTGTGGGATTTAAGGGTAATTCCAGCCAACGGCTGTAATTGTTGCCGGGGATGGTGTCGCCAGCTTCCAGCACCAGAAGGGTGTCGGTGAAATTAGCCGGTAAGCTGTCCTGTGAAGAGGCGAGAATTAGAATGGTATTACCGGCTATCTGTTGTGCCCCGTAATCCCAGTAAAACCGAAGTATTGCGGGATGATTCAGCTCCGGAGTTACCAACCACTCGTCCTGGGCGTTTCCGGTTTCCCGGGGATACACCCCAGCTGCGTAATGTCCAAACTGCACCGGCCAATTCACCCCGTGCCATTGGTAAATTGTTTGCACCGTATCGCTGGAGTACACCTGCCAGCCCTGCGGTTCTTCTTCAAAATCTTCGGCTATTAGTGCTTGAGAAGTAACACTATTTATCTGGTAGCGGGCAAAATTATTCGATGGAACCTCGTCTTCGGTGGTATCGGCATACACATCGATATTCCAGACGCAACTGGTATCGGGCACCTGCCAGGTTCCCAGATTTACCCATAATGTATCCTGGGGAGGTAAAGAGTCCGGCAATGCCGCATTAAACGGTACCGAAACCACCGAATTGGAGATGGTTAGCGAGAGTGCTCTTCCCGCAGGAATTGCCTCAGTTCCATAGTTTTTCAGTAATACACTTAGCGAAATAACAGAATCTGCCTGTACAAGGGAGCCGGGAAGAATATTTTGTAAGCTCACAATAGCCAGATCGTGCTGGATACTGGGAAGCGGTTGAAAATACTGCGCCGCATTGCGAACCAATTGCTCTGCCGCACTGGACGATATGGCTGCCAGATTAAATGCCAGGTACAACACGTTCCCGCCCATTATGGCGCCAGCCGTGCTGGTATTGTTTGAATTGTTCAGCAGAAATTCCGTACCGGAAGAAGGCACAACCGCATCCTGATCACCGTACCCGGTATAGGTTAGTTGAATCATATACGGTAGATTTTGCGTGATGGGATGGCTGGAATTGTGGACAATGAGATTTCCAGCTTCGTCTGTCTCCCAGGAAGTAAAATGGAGCACCTGGGAGCGGAAACTGTAATCGTTGCGGAAATCGTACCCAATTTCGCCGCCTTCGATGATGAGTTTTCCTCCACCATTCACATAATTTAAAATGGCATTGCGCATGGTGGAAGAAGAAATGGGGCTGGTGTTGGCACCGCTGCTCCAGATGATGAAGGGGTAATTCCCCCAGGAAGCAGGATTGGTTTGAGAGCTGGTTTCGGTAATCACCTGATAGCCAGTATTCTGCAGTATCTGGGAAAACAGGCCGGCAGCGGCGCCGGTGTTCTTGCTATTTAAAACCAGTGCCTGTGTTTTTTCCGATTTTCCGTTAGGAAAAGAGCGGCGTCCGTTGTCATCATCAATCACCAGAATAGAACCGGAGGCTGGCTCCAGGGTAGCGCTAATCCAGAGAGTGTCGTATCCCGCCACAGAAGCGCTGATGGTCTGGGGCACGTAACCTTCTTTGGTGATTTCGATTTCCAGCGGGCCGGCAAAGATATTGGGCAGTTCAAAATAGCCATCACTGGTGGTAAAAGCACTCTGGTTTTCCACAGTGACCTGAATTCCGGAATAATTGGTGGTATCGGAGAGAAAAATCCGCCCGGCCAGAAATGCTCTGGGTTGGGGCTGGAGCTGGACGGTTACTTCCGTTGCGGGAGAATCCACAACCACGATATTCTCAAGGGTGTCTGGCTGATAGTGGTTGGCAGAAACGATGATGGAATAGGTACCCGGAAGGAGCAGCCGGTAGAAATCCCCCACATCGGGCTCAGAATACACCGGTGCTCCCGGGATGCCGACGACATCTATCTGAGCTGCAATGGGCTCCCCGGTTTCCGCATCGGTCACCAGTCCACGGATTCCCCGGAAGGCTTCTTCCATGTAGGCCAGAAAAGATTCTTTGTTATTAATCCAGCGCTGGGGTAGAACGTATCCCGGTGGATTTTTCGTATTATACAATTCAATGGTTACCTCGCGGCCTCCCTCAAAATAATACATCCAATCCTGGCGCCCACCGTTAATGGCATACCAGGCGCATCCATTGGTAATGCCGTTGGGGAATCCGCCGTTCATAATATCCGGGTTGGGAGTTGCATAGGTACGGGACACTTTAATAAACCAGGCATCATCAGGACACATGGAATAACTTCCGGAAGGAGCTCCGTTATCCCAGGGGTAGTTAACTACCTGGGCACCTCCGTGAAAATTAGCGGAAAGCACGAAATTCTGTTGTTTTGCCAGCGCCATCATGGCCTGAGTTTCCGGTTCCCGGCCATCCGGAGTATTAATGGGATTGGTGATGCGATCGGGGAAGTTTCGGTTTAAATCTGCCCCATTGGCATTATATCGGGTGGCACCCGTTACCGTGTTGTTTCCGCCAGCGTAAGTGCCATCGGGGTTGAAAAGGGGATTAATCCAGATTTCCATATTGTTGATCAGATGGGTAACCCGGCGGCCTTCGGCAGTGAGAGTGTCCCCGTAATTCGTCAACAGATAATCTGCCAGGCGCAAGAGCAGCACATACCCCACGGTTTCGTCTCCGTGCATGGTACTGGTGTAAAAGAATTCCGGTTCGGCTTCTTCCACATGCACGTTGTCCGAAATTTTCAGAGTAAGCAGCAAACGTCCCTGCACGGAATAGCCAAAGGTGTCCAGAACGCAAATATCCGGATAGGAACTGGCAAATTGCTGCATCATCTGGATGTAAGCCTGGTAAGTGGGGTAGGTGTTCCAGTCCCGTAACCCTCTGGGAGAATCGCTCATCTGGTGTTCGTAGAGGCTCCCGGGGTGGGGGAGGCGCTGGTATCGGTAGCCCAGGGAGAGAAATTCTTTCCATTCCCGTTCATTGGCGTAGGCATACACCGTATCTCCCACCACATTGTCGATGGAAATTACCATTGTCAATTCATCCAGTTCCCTCGGTTCCTGAATTTGAAAGCGAAAGTAGTATTCTTCTGCCTGAAGAAGGTTCAAAGAAATAAACGAGATTAAAATGACAGAAAGAAAAAAACGCATCATGGTTCAAGTCCTTTTGTTTAATTATTCCACAGAAAAATAGCCCGGAACAGAGTACCGGGCTATTTTTGCAGGAGGTGTTAGAGCTGTTTATTTCATTAGTATCATTTTCCGTATGGCGATTCTATCGCCAGCTACCAGACGATAGATGTAAATCCCGGAGGCCACCGGTTGATTCTGTTCGTTGGTGCCATCCCACTGCACCCGATAGCGTCCCGCATTTTGATGGGCTTGCACCAGCGTTTTTACCCGCTGACCCAGCACATTAAATACCGCCAGTTCCACACGGGAGGCTTGCGGTAATGCATAAGAGATGGTGGTTGTGGGATTAAAAGGATTGGGCCAATTCTGGTGTAGCACAAAACGGGTGGGGATGCCGGAGATATTCCCGGCAATTGCAGTAAAATTGGTATCCACCACCATGTGGATAGGAACGTAAGCCAGCCCTTCATCCGGATCGTTGCTTTCCACCTGAATGGTTGCCCAGAATTCACCGGTGGGGAAGTTTTCCGTCCGCAGAGTGAGGTAGAGCGTATCTTGAGCCATGGGCGCCACCGTACCTGCCATGGGAGACACGGTTGCCCAGCTATGCTTGCTGATTAACACCGCCAGAGAATCTTTCAGGTAAACCTGATTGTACGCAATAGTGAGTCCATCATCTGCGGCCTGGTTTTGAATACCCACAGTGTAGTCTGTTTCTAAATTTTGCAAAGAGAGATATTGCAACACGATGTTACCGTTGTCATACAAAATCACTTCGAACGTGTAAGGACCACCGCCGGTAACCGTGTAAACATTCTGGTATTCGATAATTAATTTGTTGCTTTCGGCTTTGACATAAGCTTTCGAATCGGTATTGAAGAACAAATCGTCCCACAAAGCAGCAATCATCGACCGGGGAGCCAGAACGTTGGGGAGACTAATGTTGTTGTACGCTACTGAATAGGTAGTAAAGCTCAACCATCCGTTGGTGCACACCCGAACTTTATTATATAGGTTTCCATAGTAGGGGAAATCGAATCCAATGTTAATTTCATCGGAGATGGCGTTGTTACCTGTGAGGGGCAATGCCGTACCGCTGGAGGTAATATCGAACCACTGAAATTCGGGACCGCTGGATTCGTCGCTGTCAATCCAGATGTGACCAAAATTATCGGCACCACCGGAACCTTCTACCGGACTTCCCATGGAAGGCGGGTAGCCGGCAATCTGGGCATTGTACACCAGTTCACCCAGACCTTCATTTTTTACAATTACAGGAATTACCACGCTATCCGTAACGTTGAGGGTGCGGGAAATACTGTCCGGATAAAAAGCAATATCGGGCGCAAAAATGCCCGTACCGGTGGCGGTAAAGGTAGTCTGGAAGTGCATGGGATCGCTGTTATACACGGTGAGGGTGGTGTTGTACACCATTGTGTCTGTAGGAGTAAACGAGACGGGAATCGACACTTCCGCACCGGGTGCCACGCTCACCTGGGGATTCGCCACGGAAAACTGAGGGATATCCGATTGAATATCGTAAATGAACAGCGTATCGGGACCGCTGTTTCCAATTCTCAGATTTTGGTCTGAAGAGAAGTTCAAAAAAGTCGGTGGAAAACTTAATGAGGGCGTCAGTACCTCGATATAAGCCCCTTTGCGAATGGTGATAAACAGTATCTGATCCCAGCTATTTCCGCTGTTATCGGCCATGTGCAGATTGAGCTGGCACATGTGGAGGTGTTCGGTTTCCGGTTTGATATGAATATCAATACTTCCTACCGTTACAGTATCCCCGGCATTGATGGTGCCCAGGGTGGTTTGAGAGGTGAGAATTTCCACCAGGGTATCCGAGGTACTCAGAGAAGCCTGTACATCCTGCGCCGCATCTACTCCGACGTTGGTGAGCAGGAACTGCATGGAGAAGGTTTCTCCGGCTTCGGGAATCCCGTTATTGTTCCCGGAAGCATCATCCACTACCGGCTGGATGCAGTAGAGGTACGGTCCCGATGCGGGAATCACCTGAAGCGAATCGATAAGCGGTTGGCGGTTGAATTTTGTTACAGTTAGAACCATGGTACCCGGTGTGGTCGGCACAGGATTTAATTGTACCTGAGCGTATCCGTTAGCATCGGTTAAAGCCGTACCGTAAATCTGTCCATCCATGTAAAGAGAGACCAATGCACTATCTTCGCCTGCCACGGTAATGTCGAAGGAAGGAGAGCCCAGGAATACCACGTTAGCGTAGTTGGCTGTCATCGCAGAGGGTTCGCCCCAGTATAGCATGAGAGAAGGATCGCCAAACAGGTGATAGACCTCAAAATAATAATGAGCTTTATTATATCCGGCGTTGAGCACACCTAAGTTTCCGCGGAAGATGAAAGCAGCCAGAGTGTGGTAGTTCTCCCAGAATACCCCGTCGTACGCCCGGCGTTCCCATTCGTCATCTTCATCCCAATAAGTGGAATTGCTGGCGCCGGTAAAAGCCAGGCCACCACCGTTTGCTTTCCGAACCCAGGTCTCGCCGAAACATTCGGTAATCTGGAACGAACCGGTAAGGCAGGCATTGGAAATGACAAAGGGATATTTATCCTGATTGATGGTAGTGTTAACCATGGATTGGGAAACGGAAGGTCCGCCCCAGGACGTTTCGCTTCCGTGACCAGAATAATTCAATATAAACCGACCATCATTCACTGCATTAATAACCTGCTGACCTGTGGCATTGT
>JALWDQ010000857.1:0-2391 GCA_027039625.1 Calditrichia bacterium
GACCTCCCGGCTTCGTAGTTTGCATTCCACAAACATTACCGGTTCGCCGTTTTCCGTTACCACAAAATCGACTTCCTTCCCTTCTCGATTTCTGAAGTACCGTAGATCGGTATCATATCCCTCATAATCCTGCCGAAAATGCACCCATTTCAATAAATGAAAGGCCACGAGATTTTCAAATCGCGCACCTTCGTCTTTGACTAATGTCCAATCGAAATGGTAATGCTTGGCTTCTTTTTTTACCGCCCGGATTTTAGGAGGTCCGAAAGGATAGATGCGAAAGATCAGGTAAACATTTTCCAGCATATCCAACCAGCGGGAAGCCGTTTGATGGGAGATCTGTAAATCCTCCCGCAAAGCATTGATGGAAAGCGGTGAACCCACTAAATCGGGCAAACGAAGAGAAAGTTGTTCCAACAATGAAACATCCCGTACATTTTCCAGAGAATTCAAATCATCATAAATGACTCGGGTACGGTAATCTCGGCTCCACCTTCTGGCTTCCTGTTCCGAGGCAGCTAAAAAAGGTTCTGGAAAACCACCATACTTAAGAAGATGCTGAAGGGCATTATCACTAAAATGATTCACTTCTCGTAAAGTAAAAGGATAAAGACGATAGAAATAATACCGTCCCTGCAGCGATTCCCCACCGCGACGATAGTAATCCAGCCTTCCACTGCCGGTGACGATAATTTTCAATTCCTCTTTCCGCTTATCATACAATCCTTTTACCACCTGCCGCCAACGTGCATATTTGTGTATTTCATCAAGCACTATTACGCCTTTTCCGGTAGGAAATTGTTCTCGCATAATTTTTTCGCGATCTTCCGCAGAATCCCAGGTTAAATAAAATTTTTTGACCATCTCCCCCATTTCATCGCGCAAAATCTGTAATGCCAGAGTGGTTTTCCCACTCTGCCGGGGTCCCGAAATAAACACCATTTTTTTCTGTAAATCCTGTTTTACGGGTTCTTCGATGTAACGCTTGAGATAAATATTTGACAATTTTCACCCCCATCGCAAATTTGTCATGACTATTTTCAGATACGGTTAAAAATAGTCAAATTTTTTATTTTTCTCAATACTATTTCAATTTACACAGAGTAAACGAAGAGGGTGCTTTTCATTGGAGCACGGTTTAAATTTATTCATCTGCTGGTATGGAGTATTTACTCCCATCGCATCGCTCTTTTTCCACCCGGTGATCTGATTTCAATCCATTATCCGGGAGGAAGTGCAATTTGATCCCAGAACCCATCTTGAAAAACCAGACAGTCAAATCCAGGATATTACTCAGAAAAGCTCATTTTAATTATCTCGAAAGGATTATTCCATTTAAACTACGTTTAACCCGCCATACTGGCATTTTCTCTGGCTCACTAAAACGCCTCATTCAATTTGACCCGGTGTTAATCTAACACTTGATGGTTATCTACATTAATCGCGAACCATTTGTAAATGGCCGGAATCACCAGCAGGGTGAGCAGGGTGGACGTCAACAGGCCGCCAATCACTACCGTGGCCAGGGGACGTTGCACTTCGCTCCCCACGCCGGTGGCCATGAGTAAGGGAATCAATCCCAGAGCAGTAGTAAAGGCGGTCATCAGCACCGGACGCAAGCGCAGCAAGGCACCTTTCACGGACGCTTCATCCAGCGGCACTCCATCCTTCAGTAACTGGTTCAGGTAGGTCACCAGCACCATGCCATTCTCCAGAGCAATGCCGAACAGGGCAATAAAGCCCACCGAAGCGGGTACGGAAAGATTCTGCCCGGTAAGCCAGAGCGCCACAATCCCTCCTACCAGTGCCAGGGGGATGTTCAGGAGAATCAACAGGGAATTTTTAAGGGAGTTGAAGCTGGAGAAAAGTAACAGAAACACGATGAGCAGGGTAATCGGCACCACCACAGCCAGACGTTTGTTAGCCTCCTGCTGCAACCGGAACTGCCCACCCCAGGTCACCAGATAACCGGGTGGTAAATCCACCTTCGCTTCGATGGCACGTTGTCCCTCCTCCACAAAGGAACCGATATCCCGACCCACCACATTACACTGGATGGTAATGAAACGCTGGCTGTTCTCGCGGGTAATCTGGCGCGGTCCCACAATTTCTTCGATGGTAGCCAGTTGGGAGAGCGGCACATGGATGCCATTGGGTGCTTCCACCAAAATCTGACCGATGGCTTCCGGGGTGTTGCGAAATTCCGGGGCGAAACGTACCAAAATATCGAAACGCCGCACCCCCTCGAAAATCTGCCCGGCGGTTTCCCCACCCACTGCGGCACGAATTACCTCCTGCACATCCTGAACATTGATTCCGTAGCGGGCAATGGCGTGGCGATCCACTTTAATGAGCAACTGGGGTGTACCGGAAATCAGGTCGGCCTGGACG
>JALWDQ010000858.1:0-2391 GCA_027039625.1 Calditrichia bacterium
TCGATGTAGCGGTTATTCTCCACGGCAATTGCACACTGAATGGCCAGGGTGCGAAACACCTCCAGGTCTTCGGGAGCAAACTCCTGTCCCTCCCGGGTTGGTTGTACCAGCAGCAGGCCGTACAAATTTTCTCCCCGCCGCAGGGGGAAGGCATATCCCGGAGGTAAACCGGAGCGACGGAAAAAATCCGGTTGATTCGCCACAGAAAACATGCTTCCGGCGGGCACCGGCTCCACCGCTTCAATCCGGAGCGGGAAGTCCGCTTCCGGATGTGCTGCTTGTAACTTCAGGTGCAAATCCTGAAAAGCGTACACCGCACAGCGCGCCGGGTGAATGGTTTGCCAGATGGTCTCGCACAGGGTGTGAAACAGCTCCTGATTGTCCTTAATAAAAATTAACTCCCGGGAAAAATCCTGCAGCAATTGCCGATATTCCTGCCGTTGCATTTCGATGCGGCGGAATTTCTCCAGCACCAGAATGAGCACAGCGTACGTACCGACGGTGAGTATTAACTGGGTCAGTAACCGTACATGTAGGGGGTAGGTGCGCATCAGTAAAAAGATGCCATAGAGCACCAGCACCACCAGCGAGAGGAAAAGCGGGAGATGCCGGGTAAACCAGCGGTACCGGCGGGTCGTGCCCCACAACCCACCTCCAAACACCAGCATCAGCGCCAGAAAGAGGAATAGATTGAGCCCAAAATACGGTTCATGCACTGCCCGGGCTATCCGTTTCCGGGCGCGGAAATAGAGTTTCCGCAGCCCGCCGTATTCTTCGATAACAATGCGCTGACCGGGGCGCACATGGGTACGCGTAACATTTCGCCCATCGGGGAATTGCACCCAGACGCGGTATTCCCCGGGCCAGGGGGTACCAAAGTGCACAATGGTGCTGTTCTGGGAGAGGTACCCGCTGCCTCCGGAAATTTCCCGGTAACCCACCCGAATCAGCGAATCGCCGCCGTGCACCATGCGGTAGAGCCACACTTTGGCGCCAATCGCATCCCGATTATCCCGCGCCCCCACAACCCGCACCTGTAAAAAACGGTGGTTATTTAAGGGATTCAGGTAAAGTACGCTGTGGGTATCTTTATTTGCTACGAACAAATCCAGGTCGCCATCTCCATCCAGGTCGGCGACGGCAGCGCCGGTGCTGTAATGGCGTTTGGGATGCCAGAATGGGTGGTGTTCCTGAAACACTTTGCGGAAGCGCCCCTTGCCCAGATTCCGGAAAAACATATTGGGCCCAATGGTGTTGATCCAGATATCCTGCCAGCCGTCGTTGTCCAGATCGGCAATCACGCTTCCGTAAGCCGGGTAAGGGACGGTGAGTCCGACAGAATCGGTGATATCGGTGAAGCGCCAGAGGATGGTGTCTCCGCGGAACGTATCGTTTCGGTACAGCCGGGTTTGCCGGTTGCGGTCGGTCACCAGCAAATCCAGGTCGCCATCGTTGTCGATGTCCCCGAAAGAAACACCGTTGCTGTTCAGCGAGTCCGTAAGGTGGCGCAAAGGGAGGTGCTGTGCCCGGAATTGGCCTCCCACATTGCGGTAAAACACATCGGGGGCAAACCAGTTGCACACGTAAAGGTCGATCCAGCCGTCGCCATCCACATCGGCAAACGCTGCGCCCTGGCTAACGGCACTGTCTGCCACGCCCCATTCCTGGCTCACCTCCCGGAATCCCCCGGCACCGTCCCCCAGGTACAGGTGGTTGGGGTGATGTTCGTCGGTTATAAACAAATCCAGATTTCCGTCCCGATTCACATCCGCCAGAAAAGCCCCGTTTCCGTCCAGAGGCGGGTGAATTTCCGTGGCCGCCGTAGCATCCCGAAAATGCAAATCCCCGGTTTGCAGAAAAAGCCGGGTACTCACTCCCCACCCGGCAATCACCACATCGGTTTTCCCGTCGTTGTTTAAATCCCCGCTGGTGGTTCCCAGCTCCAGATTCTTTTTGCCATGGGGTTCCAGATTTCCACCTAACCCGGAGGGAATGGTCATATCCTCGAACCGCGTTCCTCCAGCCCGGTTAAGAAACAGACGATTCAAATTACGAAACCGCACCACGTACAAATCGGGATAGCCATCGTCGTTTAAATCCCGAAACACCACACCGTAACTATCGGTGAAATCGGGCAGCAACGGTTTCACATTGCCGGGATGAAACATGCGGGAGAAAAGGGAGTCCGGTGTAACGGCGGGTTGTCCCGGAGCTCCATTCCCACTGCTCCCTTCAAATAACAGCCACAATAAAATTGCCCAAACGGACATGTACCGAATTGTTTTCATCATCCTCCGGAGTGGAATTCATTTTAAAAATAAGCCACCCGAACATGCGGTCTTATTACTCACAGCAAATTCAGAAAATTTTTACACCCGAGCAAAATGGCTT
>JALWDQ010000859.1:0-2387 GCA_027039625.1 Calditrichia bacterium
TATGTGCAGTTTGTTGTTAGCAAAAAGCGCTTCGCGATACTGATGAAAAACCGGTAATTCAAATAAAATGGATTTTAATTTGAGCATAAAATCGTTTTACCTTCCACATCAGAACCCTGTTCTCGTAAAAGCAAAAATTAACACAAAGTTCCCCGGGAAAAAAGAAGGATTCAACGAAACCAGGATGGAACAGAAATTCCCTGTGTCTCTACACAAAATTGTGCACTCATCTGAAAGGATAAAACCATATTTTGTACTTGATGCAAGAAAATACAGACACTCATTATTTTTGAGCTAAAAATTGCGAAATTACATAAAAAAACCGGGGCAGCAAAAACTTTGGCCACCCCGGTAATTTCTTCTCACAAATACTTATGGTTGCTAGTACCGCGCCGGTTTGGTGAGGAACGTTTTCTTCAGTAGATCCCAGAACACAATCAGCGCACCGATAATCATCATGAAGTCCGGGATGATGCGAATCCACATCCAGAAGCTCATTTGTTCTAGGGTCTGGCGAGCACGGGCAAAGTAGTAACCGAACTGCGATGCTGTTTCCGCCTGATGGAATCCGATAACCAGATTGGGAATGGCAAACAGCAACACCCCAATGGTTACCAACCAGAATCCCCATTTGCTTAATTTATCGTTCCAGGGCAGGCCTTTGGCTGCGGCATTTGCCCGGGAAGTAATGTAAATAAAGGCAATGGAGATGTAGCCAAACGCTCCCAGTAACGCTACATGACCGTGGGGCATAATCAAATAAGTTCCGTGAGCATAATAATCCACCTGCGGCGTATTGATTACCATTCCAAAGAAACCGGCACCAATCCAGTTCAGAAAAGCCGAACCTGTAAGCCAGAGGAAGGGGGTTTTGAAAGCATAATTGGGATTTCCCTTAACATGCTTCTTATACTCTTTCCAGGCATCAATCATCAGTACTACCAGGGGTAGCGGTTCCATGGCGGAGAAGATACTTCCGATGGCAATCCAGTATTTATCCGTTCCCTGCCACCAGTAATGGTGTCCCACGCCCAGCGTTCCGGAGAGCATCACCAGTAGAATTTCGAACAGCAACACCCGCTCGGCTGTTTTACGCGGTACCAGTCCCAGCAATACCATCAGATATGCCAGCGCACCGGCAGAGAACAATTCAAATGTCAATTCTACCCATAAATGCACCACCCACCAGCGGTAGTAATCATCTACTGTGAAGTTGGGCATAATTTTGTGCAGGGGAGCCATACCTGCCATGTACAGGGTGGCAATACCAAACGCCGACCAGATAATGGTTCCCACCAGTACGTTGTTCTCTTTAGCCTTGCGGATGGTGGAAAAGACCATTCCAAACCAGAGTACCAGCCCTACAACCAAGCCAATATCCCAGATACGCCCCAGATTCAGGTATTCGCGGCCTTCGTTGCCCAGCCAGAACCAGACATCTCGCAGTTGGCCGGTGGCACCCAGGTAAATTCCAATCAATCCGCCGCCACCTACAACCAGTAAAGCAATCCAGAGCACATCCACCAGCCAGGGGAAACGCAGATCCTGCTTCGCGACCAGCGGAGCAATGAACATACCACCCACCAGCCAGCCAATGGCCACCCACACGATGGCCAGATTAATATGAGTCGCTCGCATCACGTTAAACGGTAAAATGCTCTGCGGAATGATGAAGTTCTTGGAAGGTTCTGTAAAGATATGGGCAATATACCCACCAATGATGGTCTGTAACAGGAAGAACAGCGCCACTACAGGAATATATTTCATTAACTTTTTCTGTGAAGGAAACAGTTCCGTCACGGATAACGGCGGTTCCAGAGGATTGTTTTCGTCCCGGCGCAGGAAATATTCGTAAAGCAGATAGAACACCAGGATGGTTAAACTCCAGAGGGCCAGAAACTGGTACAGTGACCAGAAGATGTTATCCCAATCGGAATCCTGATCGACCAGAGGCTCCGGAGGCCAGTCGTTGGACCAGGTGCGATCGGTCCCTGTCCGTTTCGAAGAAGCAACCAACTGCGACCAATCCACAAAGGCGGCAATCTTTTCCGCTTCTTCCGGTTTAATCACTCCGCCGGGCCAAGCTAACTCTTTGTTCCCATTCACCAGAAAATCCACCAAAAACGCCTTGTTTGACAGATACGCTTTCGCGGAAGCTTCGGTGTACACTACCTTGTCGGGATTTAAATGGGTTTGCTCGTAAAAATCCCGTTTTACCCGAGCTTTCACCGCGCCCAGTTGCTCCTCGCTAAGGGCAGAACGAGCGGTATCGAACATTTCCCGGGCATAATAATCATACAGGAATTCAGCCCGACGATGAAAAAATTCCGTGCTGAAATCCGGCCCCAGATAAGCCCCCATTCCCAACATGGTTCCGTAGTCCATCA
>JALWDQ010000860.1:0-2385 GCA_027039625.1 Calditrichia bacterium
TCTTCGACATGAACAAAACAGACAAATCGACCAATTAATGGTACATTTTCTAATTGTTCTGGATACAAAATTATTCCTTTTTTTCAATTCCACCATCGCTAATCCTTTTTTCGATGCGGTGATGCCATTTATTACTCACCTTCATAATTGGAGCATTCCCATTGCGTTGTTTGCCATTTATCTGGGGGTAAAACAGGGTAAAAAAGGACGTATCGCTCTGGGATTAATTCTCATCACTATTTTATTTACAGATCAAATATCCTCTTTTGTACTGAAACCCTGGGTTGGACGAATTCGTCCCTGTCATGTTCTGGAGAATATTCGTTTACTGGTTAATTGTGGCGGAAAATTTTCTTTTCCTTCTTCCCATGCCACAAACATGGCAGGCTTTGCTGTGATACTTACATTTTTTTATCGAAGATACTGGTACTTTTTCTGGGGAATAGCACTACTTATTGGATTTTCCCGGATTTACGTT
This sequence comes from Calditrichia bacterium, assembly GCA_027039625.1. Lineage (GTDB taxonomy): Bacteria > Calditrichota > Calditrichia > RBG-13-44-9 > RBG-13-44-9 > JALXCH01. Next base: position 479 of record JALWDQ010000860.1, read on the forward strand.
GGCGTACACTATCCCGGGGATGTATTTTTCGGGCTGTTAATTGGTGGTAGCATCGGCTGGTTGGTTTTCTTCATCTACCAAAAGGCGGCCAATAAATATTTTTTCCTAAAAATTCAGGGGGCATCGCAATGAGGGAAAAAATTTTAAAAATTCTGGAAAATGGAGATGATTATATCCAGATAGGAATCTCCGTTGTTTTGTTGGCATCTTCTGCAATTATCTTAATTTACAGTAGCTACCATTTTATTGATGAAATGAAAGTGAATATGATCAATGCCGTGTTTCATTTACTTCAGAAACTTTTCCTGATTATGATTATTCTGGAGCTAATGAACACCGTATTAACCTACCTGAAAGAACACACTATCCCCCTGGAACCCTTCATTGTAATTGGAATCATCTCGGCTCTGCGCAAACTGCTCATGGCAGGTGCTCATATCTCCATTATGGAAGGGGAGAGCATCAACGAATTGCTTTTCAAACAATATTTGTACGAAATTGGTTTTAATACCTTTGTTGTTCTCATTTTAGTCATCGCCCTGTATTTAGTGAAACGGTACAAAGGGTATCGGAAATTAACGTAAAATTTCAGAAGAGAATCGACTTAATATTTGAAGTAAAGAATTTGCGCCCCTGGTAAATCCGCAGAAAATAATTCAAGTATTTCATTTTTCTTTAACGATGTAATTTGTTGAATAACAATACATTACGCAGAATGTTTTAAATCTCTTTCCTTTTCGCATTTTCACGAACATAGAAAATGATTTGCAATCCCTTCCCGCCAAAACTAAATTCCTCTCCACAATATGAAGGGCAAAAATTTGAATTGTTCAGGAGTGAGCCTTGGCTTCGTTTGTTCATTTACATAATCACAGTCATTACAGCCTGTTAGATGGTGCCATGGATATTAAGCGCATGATGGAGCGCGCTGCCGAGCTGAAATTCGAGGCATTGGCACTGACAGACCATGGCAATATGTTCGGTGTGCTGGATTTTTACCTTACCGCAAAACAGTATGGTATTAAACCAATTATCGGCATGGAGGCCTACATTGCTCCGGGTTCCCGAACGGAAAGAAAGGGCGGTGGTAAAGGAGGTAAACAGGCACATTACCACCTGGTGCTGTTGGCTAAAAACAAGACCGGATACCGGAATTTGATGAAACTTTCCAGCATTGCTTATCTGGAAGGTTTTTACTATAAACCCCGCATCGACAAAGAGGTGTTACGCCAGCACAGCGAAGGGCTTATTGCCACTTCGGCCTGTATGAAAGGGGAGATATTTCAGAAGCTGAATAATGTGAGTCGGGAAGCAGCCATACAGGCCGTAGAAGAATACCTGGACATTTTCGGAGACGATTTTTATCTGGAAATTCAAAACCATCACATTCCCGAAGAAGCCGGTTACGAAAATATTTTCAAGCTGGCCCAGGATATGGGCATTCCGGTGATTGCCACGAACGACAATCATTACTTGCTCAAAGGTCAGCACTCTTCTCACGACATCTTGCTTTGCATCCAGTCTGGTAAGACGGTGAAGGATACGAACCGGATGCGGTACAACACCACCGAGCTTTATTTGAAAAGCGCAGACGAGATGTACCAGTTGTTCAAAGACCGCCCGGAAGTTCTGGAGCGTACTCTGGAAATTGCCGAAAAATGCAATGTTGAAATTGAAACGGGGCAGATTCTGCTTCCCAAATTTCCCTTACCAACGGAATTCCAGGGAAAAACCCTGGACGATTATCTGCGCCACGAGGCGTTCGAGGGAATAAAAAAGTTGTATCCTGAGATTACTCCAGAAATTCAGGAACGTCTGGAATACGAGTTGGAAACAATTAAAAAAACGGGGTATGCGGGTTATTTCCTCATTGTAAAAGATTTTATTGATTTTGCCCGCAGTAAGGA
>JALWDQ010000861.1:0-2384 GCA_027039625.1 Calditrichia bacterium
AGCGTCTACATTGCGCTCTTTGCGGTTAAATAAAATCAAAAGAGATTCTTCGCTCCGCTGGCGCTTCGCTCAGAATGACTGGGGGGAGTCTCTTCTGTGTCCTCTGTGGTTTTAATTAATCTGCGCATCTAGTGGTTGAAATAATCAATGTAGGAATCTGGGGTTACAAGACATCCATTTAGCTTTTCCTGAGAAATCGGCGATAATAATAAATACACAAAATTAAATCCGAAATATAGGTTCCCAGGGCGGCCCAGGCCGCTCCGCGGATTCCGTAATGGGGTATTAGTATCCCGTTAAACATTAAATGCAGTGCCAGCACCATCACGGAAATATTGCGGATGGCAATCCCCTCCCCCTTTGCGGTAAGGAAGTAGCTAAAAAGGCGGGTCAATCCGGCAAATCCAAATGCAACGGCTAATACCGGGAAAACGGAGAGAGAAGGAGCATAACGCGGCGAAAAAAGATGTAAAATGATAATTCTTTTTAACAGAATAAATATCGTCACGGTGGTAACAATCCAACCCAGATTAACAAATAGCAAATTGCGACTGATGCCGGGTGCCGTGGAGAATTTTTTATAGGCCGAGGTCGATAGTGCAGTGGAGAAAAAGGATAAAGGAAAGGTCACCGTATAAGCCAGGGCGTAAAACGCCAGCTGCTCTGCATCGAGGAAGAAGGAGATCATCAACTTGTCCGTATGGTACAAAAACACCCGGATGATTTCACTCCAGAACACATGGATACCGAACCGTTTCACTTCGCGCCACAAACGGGCGCTGGATTCCCGAAAACCCCGGAAATCCGGTTTCTCCAGCATCAGGTAAATTAGCGAAATGACCAGGATGCTTCCCAGAGTAAAAGCAGCTGAAAGGTGCAGGGTGAAATGGTTCCAGAGGATAAGCAGCAACAGCAGAAAAGCATAAAATAGCCGGGGAACAAATGTGTAAATCGCCAATTTTTCGATGCGACCGGAACCCCGCAAAGCCATCTGGATAGCATTATTTAGCAAATAAGCCCCTGCCAGCGGGAACAGAACGACAATCAGAGAACGAATCGGTACCTGAAAAAAGCGTTCGAAAAACGGAGCACTACCCCGAAAAAACAATGTAAAAGCGACAAATAAGACGAAGGTAAATCCCAGCGTTGCTCCCAACATCCGACGATATTCCCCTTCTTCCCGGGATAATGCTATGAGCCGGGAGGAGGATTCAAACACTCCCAGTGTAAAAAATACGTAGGTGACATTGGCTGCGGTAATAAAAAAGCTAAGCTGCCCATACTCCTGAACCGACAGATAGGTAATGTTCAACCGGGTGACCACCCAGCCTAAAAACAGGTTGATGATTTGAGCCAGATAAAGGTAAAATGTACCTTTTATGGTGCGGGAAATTTTCATCTATTTCCTGTATGTCGAAACAAATATGGCTATTTTAACAAACGCTGTTTCTGCTGGCGAAACTCCCACCAACCAACAAAATTTTTCACAACGGGATTTCGAAAATAGCGTATTCTATCGCTGCGTTGCAAGCGGGAACCCAACTCCAATTTCACTTTTGCGATTGAGGGTTCCATAGCGCCCAAAAAATCCATTTTTTGTATTCCGGCTTCACGGTAAGCAAGCATTACCCGGTAAAAAAGATACAATTCCTCGCTGGAAAGACCCGAAGTCCCCGAACGCCCGGAAAACAGAGCATACACCGTATCCTTATCCACCACCACCAGTAAAGCGGTAACAACATTATTTTTTAAAGTTAAAGCCCATATTCTGGCGAATTTGCTATTTACTAAATTCTGCACAAAAGAGAGCAAATCTTTTTCCGGAAGCGGAGGTTTTTTATGGTGTCGCTGGTAGCTGGTCTTCCAGAGATTAACCAGCGTTTCCGGGGGACAGGAATCGATGAGCTGTAAATCTTTCTCTTCTAATCGTCGTAGCCGTCGCCGCTGGTCTCGATCCATCCGGGCGTAAATATCTTCCTGCAGGTCACTCACCGCAGTAATTTCGGGAATAAACTCCCAGCCCTGCCACACAATGGGACGAACATCCGGAAACTGGTTGTGTAAATGCAATTCCACAAAAGCAAATCGCTTTTCCACATACTGCAGCAGTTGCTGGATAATTCGGTTTTGCTGACCAATCCGATTGTAATAAAATTGTTTGGAGGGGAAATCATTCAGCACAATACCGTTGTAGGGGACGAAATAAGGCGTAGTGCTATATTCCAGAAACAATTTTTTTTGTGGGAAGAGGATGGTGCCGCCAATCAACCGGGTGCCGGAAAAAACACCCACGATGTGTGCAGGGCGTCGAAAGCTTTCCTGCACACATCGTACATAGTCGCTCTTCTGAAACACCGTTCCCACACTGCTGGATTGCACAAGCT
>JALWDQ010000862.1:0-2014 GCA_027039625.1 Calditrichia bacterium
ACATTCAACATGGGCATTGGACTCACCATCATTACTTCCCCAGAAGAAGCGGAAAAGATTCTGGATCATTTCCAGAACCATACCCCTGCTTTTTACCGAATCGGGGAAATAACCTCCGTCTAACCGTTCCCGATTTATCCGGAAATAACTCTGGCCATTCCAGCATCTAAAACAAAGAAGGCGGTTATTACAACCGCCTTCTTTACAATAGAACTTTATTCAACACACCAGTTTAGGGAAGTTCAATTCCAGGGGGAGGTGCAATAAACCCTTCTTCCATCATCTTCTGGGTCTTTTCCCTCGCTTCGCGAATGATGCGATCGGCAATCTGGAACAACTCATCGCGATTCATTTTAATGCGTGCTACACCCTGTTCAATTGCCTTTAGCCCCACCGCTACCGCTTCCCGCGGGAATACTTCCCAGTCCTCCATGGTGGGAATAAGGTAATCCTCGTGCAATCCCCGATCGTAGGCAGTGGCGGCCAGTTCCTCGGCAGCAGCAATGCACATTTCATCGGTAATGGTCCGCGCCATCACATCCAGGGTCCCCCGGAAAATACCGGGAAATCCCAGAGAGTTATTCACCTGATTGGGGAAATCGGAGCGTCCCGTTGCCACAATCCGCGCTCCCGCTTCCTTTGCCTCCCATGGCCAGATTTCCGGTACAGGATTGGCGCACACAAATACGATGGGATCCTTCGCCATATCGGCAATCCATTCCTTTTTAATGGTATCGGGTCCCGGCTTGGAAAGAGCAATCACCACATCGGCACCTTTCATGGCATCGGGGATATCCCCTTTCACCTGCTTTTCGTTGGTGGTCAGGCAAAAATGCCATTTTTCTTTGAAATTACTATTTTTAATATCGTCCCGATCCCGGTGCAGAGTACCCTTGGAATCCACCATGATGATTTTTTTGGGATCCACTCCGGCCAGAATCATAATGCGGGCAATGGCAATGTTAGCGGCTCCGGCGCCAATCATGGCCACTTTCACTTCATTCATTTTTTTACCCACAATCCGTAGGGCATTAATCAAACCCGCCACGGTAACGGCGGCTGTACCCTGCTGGTCGTCGTGCCAGATGGGAATACGGGCTTTCGCTCGCAGCGTATCCAGAATATGGAAACATTTGGGCTGAGCAATATCCTCCAGATTCACCCCGCCTAACCCCGGTTGCAGCAACAGCACAGTCTTGATGAATTCATCGGGATCTTTCGTATCCAGCATAATGGGGAAAGCATCCACACCCCCCAGATATTTAAACAAAAGGGCCTTTCCTTCCATCACCGGTAAACCCGCTTCGGGTCCAATGTCTCCCAGTCCCAACACCCGGGTACCATCCGAAATCACCGCTATGGTATTCCATTTATTCGTGTGCTGAAACACCATATCCGGATTTTTCTGAATGTCCTTACAGGGTGCGGCGACACCCGGAGTGTACCAGACGCCAAAGCTCTCCATTCCCCAGATGTGCGCTTTGGGAATCACCTCTATTTTTCCACGATAGAAAGGATGCAATCGCATGGCATCTTCGGCAGGCTTTTGCGCTTTGGCGATGAGTTCTTGTTTACTTAATTGTTTTTCCGACATGATTCCTCCTACGAAAATGTGTCTTATATCGTTTGAGTCTTTGAAAAAACTCTACCTTTGTTAAATCTGTAACAAATATATCCTAAAAAATAATGTGAAAAAAGAAAAGATTATTTTTTCAGGAATAACCTGGAATTCAATCCGTTGAGGGTTGCGTTTGCAGAGCGGGAAAAAGGTGGGAAAAATTTGAATTCAAGCACTATGTACCTCACTCCTCCTGCCCCTTTTTCTGTTGCCGGGGTAAGAAAATATGAGCCGTAGTTCCCTTACCCAGTTCGCTCTCGAACTGAATCATTCCTCCATGATCTCGAATAATCTGATGCACAATAGCCAGCCCCAGGCCGGTTCCATCCGGTTTGGTAGTAAAAAAGGGATCGTAAATTTTAATGAGTTGCTCCCGGGGAATTCCCACCCCGGTAT
>JALWDQ010000862.1:2024-2383 GCA_027039625.1 Calditrichia bacterium
CATCTGCCGGGTATCGCAATTACTTTTCAGGGTAAGCACTCCCCCTTCCCCCATGGCATCCAGACTATTTTTCACAATGTTGAAAAATGCCTGATAGAGCAATTTCTCGTCACCGCTCACCCAACTGTCCTGGCAATTAAACTGAAGTTGCACCCGAATTTTCCGGGAGCGAATCAGGGCATCCATCATCATCAGCACCTGATGGAGGATCTGGTGCACATCCACCCTTTTCTTTTCCGGTTTACGGGGATGCGCCAGATTCAGAATATTATCCAGGATGGCCTCCAGATTACCCACCTGAGACTTGATGATTCCGGCATACTGCCGCAGCGGGGAGTCCGGGGACAATTTCTTTTCCA
>JALWDQ010000863.1:0-2380 GCA_027039625.1 Calditrichia bacterium
CCAATTTGTAGTTTGGACCTTAAGTTCCCCGAGCTTCCCATAGGGATGCTGCGCAGGAAGCTCGGGGCTATGTTTTACTTTAAACAACAATGAATAAATATTCCATTGACACGGCATTTTCACACAACCTCTGAACGCCATGGGCTAAATTCTGTCGGCCACTCCGTGGCCTCTCACCCTGCCTAAAAAATGTTCATCTTTGTAATCCAGAGAGCACATTCTAATTATCCAGATACTCCGCTCGAAAAATATTCATGAATGACACTCACGCCAATACTCATTTTACATTTTACATTTTACATTTTACATTTTTCATTTTTCATTTTCCATTTTTCATTTTCCATTTTTCATTTTCCATTTTTCATTAAAACCACCCCCTATCTCCCCTATAAACCCTGAAATCGTGGACGATTTCATCCCGAAAGCAAACAGGGATGTTTGCGCTTTAGTCGGGATATGCCCTATGCCCTATGCCCTATGCCCTATGCTCTATGCTCTATGCTCTATGCTCTATGCCCCTTCATCCCTTCATCCCCTCATCTTCTCATCATGTTCTACCTGAACATCCACAATCTCCTGAATCTCCCGGGCCGTATACAGGCGACCCTGGTCAATTCCCGGACAAAACGCTTTCAGCGCTTCCCAGCTTTTTCGGTTCTGCACATTCTCTGGCCAGAAGGGAAACGTCTGGCACTGCCGGGGACGTACCGGGTAAATTCCACACTGGTCACCCTGCAAAAAGATGCAGTGATGGTGTTCATTTTCCGCAATTAACCAGCGGCGCCCATCCCGGACCAGATATTTCTCCCGCAGCTCACTTCGGGAAATTCCCATAAAACGAGCAATTTCTCTTAATTATTCTGGAGATATGACCACCAGCCCATCGGCGATGCGACAACAACTCCCGCAACCAGTACATTGAAACTTCAATCCGTTTTTGTAAAAAATCGCGCGCTCCTTTTCCGTAAAAATAGAAATCACACTATGTTAATGCAAATAAAAAATGAGCCGGAAGCTCTCAACATCTTCTCTCTTCCAGAACACCATCTTCCCCCTCAAAAAAAGGAAATATTTTTCTTGTTGGTGAAATGAAGTGAGTTTTTTATTTTAGTTTAACCGGTGTTTTAAAACAACCGAATCATCAGGTAACCATAGTCGCAGGAGGCTCCTATGACCCAGGAAAAACCGCAACATAGTACGGCTTTTCGCATCCGTCGATTTTTCAACTGGTTTCCGCTGGGACTCACCTATTCGCTCTTTTACATGGGACGTTACAACATCTCCGTCGCCAGCCCGGAAATTATGGACAAATACCACCTCACAAATACGGAATGGGGTACCATCATCACCGCCGGTTTCTGGACCTACGCTTTCAGCTTCATCATTAACGGTCCCTTAACCGATCGTTATGGCGGTAAAAAAGCTATCATTATAGGCGGACTGGGTGCCGCTTTGATGAATTTAATTATGGCAGTTTTAGTGGGAATGGGACTGTTCGCCACCAAAATTGTCATTGCTTTCTCCCTGCTGTACGCCCTGGATATGTACTTCCAGAGCTTTGGTGCCGTCTCCATAGTGAAAGTAAATTCCTCCTGGTTTCATGTCCGGGAACGAGGTGTGTTTGGCGGTATTTTCGGCATTTTAATATCGCTGGGCTACCAACTGGCCTATGGAGTGGGTGGTTACATTCTGGTGCATTTGCCGCTTATTTACGTGTTCATCATCCCGGCCATTCTGCTGGGAATTTTTGTGTTGCTGGATATTTTTATCATTAAAGATAAACCCTCCCAGGCCGGTTTTGAAGATTTCGACACGGGAGATGCCACCTCCGGTTTAAAGGAAAAAGTGGATTTCAAATTTATTCTGAAGCACATTTTCACCAATCGGGTGGTGTTTACCATTGCCATTATTGAATTCTGTACCGGGGCGGTCCGCAATGGCACCATGCAATGGTTGCCGAAGTATCTGAAGGTAATGTTTCCCGGAGCCGGGGCATCGGAAATGGCCTGGTACGGCACCGGTTTGTTCCTGGCGGGAATTCTGGGCGGATTAACCGCCGGTTTCGTTTCCGACCATCTGTTTGGTTCCCGCCGTCCTCCCGTTGCCGGCATTTTTTACGGATTTCTGATTCTGGCACTTATTTTTCTGGGAAACGCCTGGTCAGCAGGTTCGGCAGTAGCATTTGCGGTTATCGCCGCTTTCTTTTTCATTGGCATTCATGGCATGCTTTCGGGAACGGCATCCATGGATTTTGGAGGAACGAAAGGTGCAGCCAGCGCTGCGGGAATCATCGATGGATTTGTGTATCTGGGCAGCGGAATCTCCGGGGTATTCCTGGGCTTCTTGCTGGATAAATTTGGCTGGAATGCCTGGGCTTATC
>JALWDQ010000864.1:0-7355 GCA_027039625.1 Calditrichia bacterium
ATATATATATTGGCATTGGAATTGTAGAATAATTTTTTTTAAAATAATATTCATAAACAGAAAAAGAAGACCTGTGGAATATTGTCCCCGGAAAATTATAAATTTTTTACGGGAAAATTAAAGTGGAGTCTCTATATTAAGCTCTAAGATAGAAATAAGGGAACATTTAAAATTGGAGTGTATCAGGATTAAAATTGCTATCAAATTGTCCATTGAGCGATGCTCCCAAGTGGGAATTACCACGACTCTTTCAATAAATTGAAAGGGTGAATAGATACCAGGCTCGCAGCAAAATGGTTAAGCAAGGAGGTCTCCTTTTGAACATTTTTGATTTACATGAAAAAGTATTGAATGATTATCGCGATTTTGTCCATTCTTTCATTCAAATTGCTGACGAACGTGCCCGGGCATTTATAGAACAAGCCCTGGTACAGGAGGAACAACTCTGGCCGGAACCTCTTTTACAAATCTCCCCTGCTTACGAGCGTACAGCAACGGTAGATGAACTGACAAATCAGGGCATACTTTATCCCGAGACGGCCAGGATTTTTCGTACTGCAGAGAACAAACCTTTTCACCTTTACCATCATCAGGTAGAGGCAATCCAAAAAGCAAACCGTCAGGAAAGCTTTGTGGTTACTTCAGGTACCGGTTCGGGCAAAAGCTTCTGTTATTTTATTCCCATTATCGATGCGGTATTACGTAAACCGGATCTGATATCTCCAGTAGCCCTTATCATCTACCCAATGAACGCTCTTGCAAACTCTCAGCTTCATGCCCTGAACCAACTGGCAGAGAACTATTTGCAACGGACCGGTCAGGAGTTTCCCATTCGTTTTGCCCGTTACACTGGAGAAACATCTGCAGAAGAACGTCGAGCAATTCAAAACCATCCTCCTCATATTCTTTTAACCAATTACGTTATGGCCGAACTCATGATGGTGCGGCCTGAGGAACGCCCACTCATTAAAGAAAGCAACTCTCCTCTATTTCTTGTGTTTGATGAGTTGCACACTTACCGGGGACGTCAGGGGGCAGATGTAGCCATGCTGGTGCGTCGGCTTAAAGCCCGGATGAAACGCCATCCGGTAATTCACATCGGAACCAGTGCTACCATGGTAGCTCACCGGGATGCCACCCCAAAAGAACGTCGCCAGGCAGTAGCAGATTTTGCCTCCCGCTTTTTTGGGCATCCCATTGAGGAGTCGAATATCATTGAAGAAAAACTCAGTCCAATTACTGAAGGCGATCCTCCCGAAGAGGAAGAAATCAGACAGAGTTTTGATTCTCATCTACCCAAAAATCAGGAATCATTTCGAAGGCATCCGCTGGTACGCTGGGTAGAATATGCGCTGGGAGTAGAAAGGGAAAAGGGCAATAATCTTCGGCGCAGGGTTCCCCGTACGCTCTCTGATGCTGCACAGGAACTGGCTTCTCTCACCGGGCGCGATGAAAAACTCTGTCAAGAAAAGTTACGGAAGATTTTACTACTTGCTCTAAATATGAAAAACGAAGACGGACAGCCGCTCTTCCCATTTAAACTTCATCAATTCATCAGTCAGGGCCGTACAGTTTACGCCTCGCTAGAATCGCCGGATCGACGACGATTTAGTCTGGAAATGCCCCTATCTGAAGATAGCGAAGTAGTATGGGCACCCATTCGTTTTTGCCGTATCTGCGGCCAAGATCATTATCGCGTCCTGCAGATTGATAATCGATTCTTACCCCTTCTCCCCGAAGCGGAAGATTATATTGAAGAGGGGGTGCCCGGATTTCTCACTTTATCCTTCCCGGATATGCCAGAAATGGAAGACATTATTCCTTCTTTCTGGTACAATCGTACCGGACGGTTGAATCGCACCTGGCGGGAGCGGGTACCTATTCGGGTATGGGTTTTTCCCGACGGTACTTTTAGCACTGAAGAAACGGAAGGGGCAATACCCATGTGGTGGCAAACGGAACGTTTTTGGCTCTGCCCCCGTTGTGGCGAAAATTATACTGCACGGGAAAGCGAATATTCCAAATTAGCAACGCTTTCTACCGAAGGCCGCTCCTCAGCAACCACGGTTCTGGCAACTGCTTTTTTAAGACATGCCCGGCAAAGTGGAACATTCCGACCAAAATTACTTACTTTTACCGATAACCGTCAGGATGCCTCTTTACAGGCAGGCCATTTTAACGATTTCGTACAGGTAGCAATCCTCCGCGCTGCCCTCTTTCGGTCTTTGCAAGAGGCTAAGGAACTCCGTTTCGACGTGATTGCTCGGGAAGTAGTTCGCCATATGGGCCTGGATATTTCTGCCATAGCTCAGAATCCAGTACAGGATCCCCGTAGCCCTTTAGCCCGGAAAATCTGGCAGGCATTTCAGGATCTTACTGAATACCGTCTATACCAGGACCTTCGTCGGGGTTGGCGAGTTGTTCAACCTAATCTGGAAGACGTAGGTTTATTACGCATCGAATACGAGGGTCTTGCAGAATTAGCAGCTCAGGAAAAGCTTTTCCAAGATTTACCAGGGCTCATTGATCAAACTCCGGAAGATCGTACAGGAATATTAAAAAGTGTTCTCAACTTTTTTCGTAAAAATTTGGCCATTGAAGCCCGGGCATTTCAGGAAGAGCATCAGCAACAACTCAAAAGGCGGAGCGATCAGTACCTCAATGAATTCTGGGGACTTGATCCCGACAATCCCGGTCTGCGACAGGCTGTTGTCATAGTACGTCCAGGTTATCCTGCGCACTTTCCACGTCAGGGTTATGCCCGAATTACCACTCGCTCTATGTTAGGACGTTATCTTCAAAGAACTCTTGCTCTTGAAACCACGGAATTAAATGCTCTTCTGGATGGTTTACTGGAATTATTGGTCCATCAGGGATTTTTACGGGAACTTAAACAAATTAATGAGCATCGTTGTTTTCGCCTGGATGCCGGGTGTCTTATCTGGCAGCTCGGGGATGGAACTCCTCCCCCACCAGATCCGGTCTGGTCTCGGCGAACAACCGGACAACGCCCCCCGGTAAATCGCTTTTTCCAGCGATTCTACCAGGAAGCTGCACAAGATTTAGCAAGATTAGAAGCACGAGAACATACCGCCCAGGTTGTCGCTTCCGGCGAACGTGAAATCCGTGAACGACGTTTTCGGGGCGAAGAAGAACCTCCTTTGCCTTATCTGGTTTGTTCACCAACCATGGAGTTAGGTATTGATATTGCAGATCTGGATGCTGTTCACCTCAGAAATATTCCACCTACTCCAGCAAATTATGCTCAACGGAGCGGTCGTGCAGGTCGCCAGGGGCAACCGGGACTAATTATTGCATATTGCGGTATGTCCAGCCCTCACGATCAATATTTTTTTCGCCATCGAGAAGAAATGGTTGCTGGCACGGTACGGGCTCCACGCATAGACCTCACCAATGAAGCACTAATCCGTGCCCATGTGCAGGCCGAATGGTTAGCACAGGTGGGATTACCACTCAGAGAATCAATCCAAACTGTTGTTGATACAGATAAAAAGGACACTTTACCGATTTGGGAACATGTCACTCCGCAACTTCAACTCAGCGTGAATGCATTAGGGCTCCTGCGAACAAGACTAGAGCAAATGTTTTCCTACGACCGTGATGAATTGGAAAATTCCGGTTGGTTTACTCCTCAATGGTTGGAAAATGTTTTGCAACAAGCGCCTCACACATTCGACCATGCTTTCGACCGTTGGAGAGAACTATTCCGTGCCGCAAATGCTCAACTAGAGGAAGCACAGCAACTGATCTGGCAAAACGATAGAAATTCCCAGGAAAAAGCCCGACGAATGCAAGACGAAGCCATTCGTCAACGAAACTTATTGTTACAACAAAATGTAGCTCGAGAAGAAGGTGATTTTTATCCTTACCGATATCTGGCTAGCGAGGGCTTTTTACCAGGCTACAACTTTCCGGCTCTACCAGTAAGAGCCTGGGTTCCCAGGAGAGGAGAAGGAGAATACATCGCTCGTCCGCGTTTTCTGGCTATACGAGAATTTGGACCTCACAACATCGTGTATCACGAAGGTTCAAAATGGGAAGTATCTCAGTTTCAGTCTCCCCCCGGAGGATTAGCACAGCGACTCATGCAGAAAAAGCTATGTTTAAGTTGCCTGGCATTTACTGAAACTGGCGATGATGTATGTGCAGTATGTAGAAACCGTTTCGACGCTTCAAATTCCACCATTGTAACTCTTTTAGAAATGCCTAATACAAAACTAAGAAGAAGGGAAAAAATTACCTGTAATGAGGAAGAACGTATTCGTCAGGGATATCGTTTGCAAATGGCATATCGCTTTTCCCCTGGCAAGGGTGGATTTCGGGTTCGAACAGGCAAAATTCCGGAATGCCTAGAACTTCAATATGCACCTTCCGCTACTATATTGGTGGTTAATCATGGCTGGAATGCACGGCAGACTGAAGGTTTCCTGGTGGATATGGAGACGGGAGAACTGATTCCCGAAGGAAACTTCGAGCAACAATCTTTATCTCAGAACCAATCTTCAATTCATCGGGTAAAACTATCCGTTCAGGATACACAAAATCTTTTGCGCATTCGTATTCTGGAACCGGCACTACGAGAAGATCCAGTTTTTGAAACAAGTTTAATGTATGCTCTGGAACGGACTATTGCAAAAGTTTACCAATTAGAAGATAACGAAATTGTAGTGGAAGCAGTGGGTGAAGGTGAAGGTGAAGGGAGAGCATTGATTTTTTTTGAAACATCTGAAGGCGGTGCAGGCGTATTGCGTCATTTGGTTGAAGAACCGATGGCTATATCCGAAATTGCTCAAGAAGCACTTCGTTTACTTCATTTTGATCCAAAAACCGGAGAGGATCAAGCTAAACAAGATCATCGTGCTTGCTACGAATGTTTGTTGAGTTTTTCCAATCAGCTTGTTGCCCCCCTGTTGAACCGTCATCATATTTTAAAATTTTTACAAGAATTAGCTTCAAAACAGGTTGAGCTCGATTACGCCGGACGAACCAGAGATGAACAATTTCGCTGGTTGAAAAACATTACAGATAGTCGCTCCGATCTGGAACGAAAATTCCTGAATGTTCTGTACAAAAGTGGATATCGTTTACCCGAAGAAGCTCAGAAACCAATTCCAGAAGTGGAATGTATCACAGACTTTTTCTATGAACCTAATATTTGCGTCTTTTGCGACGGTTCGGTACACGATGATCCTATACAGCGAGATAAAGATGAAAATGTCCGAATACAACTCCGAGCAAGGGGTTATCGCATTATCGTAATTCGATACGACAAAGATATCAAAGAACAAATAAACCAATATCCTGATGTTTTTGGAAAAAATAAGTAATAAAGGCTGCAAAAAAATTTCAAAAAAACACAACAAATGCTTATTTTACTGCCTATTAATTTGTGTGTAAAACAGAATCTTCTTAAAAAAGCTGGATTTTTGTCTTTTCAATTATACAGACAAAGCTTATTCCAGAAAGTACTTATGCAATACATTTTAAACCGAAGCTATTTTCCCCTATCCTCCTATTCATTTTTTCCATTGCATTATTCTATTTTAATAATTAGTTTTTTTAGGCACAAAAACCAAAACGCACATGCATTTCTTTTTTGAAAATAATTTCTGCAATCCATAAAAAAGAGAGGTGTTTTATGGCAAAATCATACCGTATTTCCACAGCATTCCTTGTGATGATTATCGCATTGTTATTCGTAATATGGGGGGCTTCCCAAGGAATTGCACAAAATCCTACCCAGCGTAACCCGGTTCTGGAATATGCCACCGGGACCTGGTGCGGATGGTGCCCGCAGGGACACGCCATTATTCAGAACGATATCCTCCCCAATATTCCCAATGCCATCATCATCGGTTACCATGGACCAGCAAACGGAAGCGATCCTTTCTCCTTCTTCCCGGGGAATCAAATCATTTCGCAACTGGGTTTTTCGGCTTATCCCACCGGAATAGTGGATCGGGTAAGCGGCATTATTTCCCGGAGTGCCTGGTATAGCACCATGTTAAACCGCAACAGTGTCCCCGCTACGGTGAAAATCGAAATGAATTACAACTTCGACCGAGCCACCCGCACCTTCCACGGGGCGTTCAATTTCACTGCGCTGCAAAATCTTTCCGGACAGTTCAAATACAATGTGATTCTTCTGGAAAGCGGTATGGTCTGGAATCAGGCCAATGGCGGACCGAATTATGTCCATCGTCATGTGACCCGTGCCATGATGAACGGTTCGCTGGGCACCGAAATCGTTAATGGCACCTGGACGCAGGGGCAAACGTTTTCCGACACGCTTACCTACACCGTTCCGGTGCCAGGTGGTCCCGGGCCGGATATCGTATTCGACAGTTGCGATGTAGTGGTGTTTGTGTACAAATACGGAACCCCTCTTTCCAGCAATGCCGAAATTCAGCAGGCAATCGAAGTAGAACTGATTCCGCCCGATTATGTGGGAACCATTTATCCCGTTTCCCCGGATGTAATTGCTCCCAACAACACCCCAGCGCATTTCGATGTAGCTATCCGCAACGAAGGGCTGATGGATGATATTTATTACATCACTCTCAATTTCAATGGTCCCGCTGGCTGGACACAGGAATTTACCACACCAAATGGGACCTTCCCCATCGGCCAGATGGACTCCGTTCAGGTAAGCAGCGGAGACTCGGTCATTATTTCTGTTACCGTAAATCCAAATGGAATTGATGGCTATGGAGCAACCACCGTACACTTCCAGTCCAAAAACAACCAATTTATGGCGGGAGATTATATTTGCCGCAACGTAACCACAACCGGTGTGGATTTATTGGTTGTGGATGCCAACGACAAAGATTACGAAGAATACATCACCTCTTCGCTGAATCGGGTGTACTCCGGAACTTACGGTATTGTATCCAAAACCGCTCTGGACGATACCACCGCTGATCTCTCAAACTTCAAAGTCATCACCTGGTCGCAGGGAGAAACGTTACCGGCATTTTCCCAGAACCAGGTAATCTCTTTGCAAAACTATCTGGACAACGGAGGTGCATTATTCATTAACGGACAGGACATCGGTCGGGATGTGTTCGAATCAAATGGGTTATCTCAGTTTGCACAGGACTTTTATACCAATTATCTCCATGCCGATTATCAGGGCGATGCTTCTTTCTTCTATTTGATTAAAGGAGTCAGCGGAGATCCCATTACCAATGGAATTCAATTTGTGCTTGGAAGCGTTTATGATAAATCTCCAGATAAGATTTTGCCTGCCGACAGTCAGGCAACGACTATTTTCACTTATATGAACGGCCCGGATGCAGCAGGAATTCGTTCCTGGGGTTCCAACTATCGGGTTG
>JALWDQ010000865.1:0-2378 GCA_027039625.1 Calditrichia bacterium
CGGTACGCCGGACCACCCTGGGTAATCTGTAAATCCCCGGGCGCCAACAGCACCACCGGAATGCTGCCAATATACTCGGAGAATTTAGAGATCCGTTCGCCGTTTACCACCAGCCGCTTCCCCGCCTGAGGGGAATAGGCAATGGAACTTTTCCAGATACGTCCCTGAATAGTTTGAAACTCCCCTTCAATACGAAAATAATTTTTCCGATACAAAATCAAATTTCTATCGTTATTGCTTCGAAAACTTTTGGTTAACGCCAGATAATAAATACTTTCCAGAACGTTGGTTTTTCCCTGACCATTTTTTCCGAACAACACATTAATTCCATCCCGAAAGGAGATACTGGCTTTTTCATAATTCCGAAAATATTCCAGAATCAGTTTAGAAAGAATCATCTTTTGCTTTCGTTTCCGTCTGAATCCGCACCGGCATCAGCAGGATGAGTTGTTCTTCGTTTTCGGGATTTTCCGCCGGAAGAACCAGTGCGGCATAGTCGGTGCGGACAAATTTCATGTACATTTTCTCGGTGGAAATATGCCGCAGAACATCCTGCAAATATTTGGAATTGAAGGCTATCAGGAAATCATTCCCATTGAATTCACAGGGAATCCGTTCCTGCGCTTCGCCACCGTAATCCACATCTTCCGCATGGAGTTCGATGTGCTGGGGGAAGATGTGTAAGAACACCTGCGAGGTTAAGGGATTGGAAAAAAGAGACACCCGTTTTACCGAAGCGTAAAACTCGGCGGTATCGATAAGCATCTCGAAAGGTGTATCCCGGGGAATAACCCGCTCGTAATCCACAAATGTATCTTCAATGAGGCGGGTGTACATGTGAGTGTCCGGCATTTCCACCAGAGCATGACGGTTACCGAAATAAATGGTGGTGCTCCCTTCACCATCCAGATTCCGGAGTACAAAATTCAAAGAACGAGAAGAAATAATAGCCTGAACCTCGTGGTTCGCCATATTTTCACCGTTTAGAGTTATTTTCGCCAGTCGATGAGCATCGGTTGCCACCGCTTCTACCCGATTGGGCGAAACATTAAAAAACACCCCGGTTAACGCGGCCCGAATTTCATCTGCCGAGCAGGCAAAAATCGTGTTTTCCAGTACCCGTTTAAACGTGTCGTTGGGAAACGTTACCTGTTTTAAATTCTCTCCCAGCTCAGGCATCTGGGGGAATTCCACCGGATTAACCCCGGCAATTTTATAGTGACCATATTCAGAGGTCACCTTCATCCGGAAAGTGCTGTCGGTCTCAAACGTCAATTCAATGTTGGGTAATTCCCGGATGATTTCGGCCAATAAACGCCCCGGAACGGCAACGGAACCCTCTTCCACAATGGAGGCATTTGCCCAGGAAAGCAGGGTAATTTCCAGATCGGTTGCTACCAGTTTTAACAGTTGGTCTTCGGTAAACAAAAGTACATTTTGCGTCATCATAAACGTGGAACGCTGGGGAATCACATTCACTACCCGCTGCAAGGCATTGTAAATCTCGTCCCTCATTATGGTGAACTTCATTGCTTTTTCCTCCATTGTGTAATTTCTATTTTAAACTGTTTAAGTTAATAAAAAATAATAGATTTTGCAAGTAAAAAGAGAGCTTTTCCCAGGGGATTCTCCTCCAGATATTCTCTGTAAAAACAACTGGTTACAATGTTTTCAGTTTCCCCCTTTTTCTTATATGCCCCCTTCTAACCCGAAATCATTATTCATATATTTACGATATTTTTGCATTTTAATCCGTTTATTTATTCAAGGGAAAATTTTGTTAATGGATTGATTACTCGTGAAATTTATCATATAATTGAACCGTGTTACGAATAGAAAGGAGAATGTCGCTTATGAAGATAAAATTTCCTGCATCCGCACACAACTGGATTTCGCTGACCGGTGCCATTATTGCCATTATTAGCTTGTTTATGATTGGATTTCTCTTTACTATTTCTCTCTTTCTGGGGAGAGGAGCTGCTTATCTGGGGCTGGTCATTTACATTCTGCTGCCTTCTGTGCTGGTTCTGGGGTTGCTCCTCATCCCGCTGGGGATGTACCTAAAACACCGCCGGGATCGCAAAGCGAAACACCCCTCGAAGGCAGAATGGCCCCGGGTGGATCTCAACAATCCCGCCCACCGGCACGCCTTTTTTATTTTTGTGGGTGGAACCGCTCTCTTCCTTTTCCTCTCTGCGTTGGGCAGCTACGAAGCATTTCACTATACCGAATCCACCCAGTTTTGCGGAACACTGTGCCACTCGGTGATGCACCCGGAATATATTGCCTACCAGAATTCCCCCCACGCCCGGGTAACCTGTGTGCAGTGCCATGTGGGTCCCGGGGCCGGATGGTACGTGCGCTCCAAGCTCTCGGGA
>JALWDQ010000866.1:0-2374 GCA_027039625.1 Calditrichia bacterium
GCTCTGGCATTAGCCTTTAGTCAGAACAAAAAGAAGGTGGATGTGCCCATTATTGACGAAGTGCTGCGGGATGTGATTCCCATGCCGGTTACGGGAACTCAGCCTCCAGAGGAAGAAAAAAGCGCTCCCCCTGTGTCCGAAATACTGGAAATTCCGCAAATATCGCAAAAAAAATGGAAAATCTGGCTATTTTTACTCATTTTTTTTGCTGCCCTTATTGGGATTAATATAGTTTCTTTTTATATTATAAAACTTTTGGGATTATTCTAAAGGGTGGAATAATTTAATGGCACAATATTATCACATACTGAAGAAAGAAAAAGCACTGGCGAGCCAACAGCAAGACCCGAAATCTTACTCCGCGGCTGTGCCGGAACCGGAGATTCCTACTCCTCAGCTCCCCGCTTTAATGCGCAACTCCACCCTCCTGCGCGATTTCTACATTCTGAAAGAAAATCTGGCTACCATTCGTAGCGAATCCGGAAAGAAAATATTCGCTTTCACTGCCCCGCGTTCGGGAGTGGGGGTGAGTTCCATTGTGGCTACCCTATCCTACGTCTGGGCGAAATCGCTGGTTTCTGTACCCGGTGATCTGAGTCTGTTAAGCGGTAAGCGAATTCTGGTAATGGACACCAACGTCACCCGTCCCGCACTGCATCGCTTCTTCAATATTGCCGAAAACCGGGGGTTGAGCGAGTTTCTGAAAGGGCAAATAAAAGTGAATCAATTATTTGTTCGGGTACCGGGAAACAATTTATTCCTAATTCCTCTGGGAAAAGGAAGTTTACAGTACGAGGATGCCTTTGCCTCGACCCGCTTTTTGCAGCTTGTGCAATCCCTTTCGCAAAAGTTTGATGTGATTCTGGTGGATACACCACCGGTACTTAATCATTCGGAGAGTATTCCTCTAATTAAAATCTTTCGGAATTTTCTGTTGGTGATTGATGCTCAGAGTACGCGGGCTTCTCTGGCTAAGAAGGCGGTGGAGCAGTTGAAGTTTTACGGAGCGGATGTGCTGGGTGTGGTACTAAATCGACGCAAATTTTACGTTCCGACAAAGATTTACGAAAAATTTTAAAAGGTGTGGATGAAGATGATGGCGAACGTGCTAACGAAATTTTCGCGCTATCCCAATTTTCTGGAACCGTTTTACTTCGCGCGCTTTTTGCGGCAGGAATTTCAACGAGGGATTCGCACCAACCAATTCTCGACTATTGTTCAGGTTCGGTTCCAGCTTATTGATGGGAAAGAGGGAGATATTTCTCCGTTTTCCGAGAAAATTTCCGAGGTGATTTATCGGAACATTCGCCAGGCTGACTTCTGGAGTTACCATCAAGGAACCGTTTACATTTATTTTGCCCAGTGTTTTCCGGACAATTCCCATACATGTCTGGAGCGGGTGGTGAATGCGTTACAGAAGGCGCTTCCGGAATATTTTATTGTGAAATCCGAAGTGGTGGAGTTCTACGATTTGCGAGATAAAATTGAATTGTGGCAGCGGGAATCGAGAAGTGAGGTTTCTCAGAATGGAAAAGACAAAGGGCTCACCCTGTATGCCACTGCTATCCCATTAGACCAGCGCCTGTGGGAATTCCCCTACGATGTGGATTATCAGATGATGATCAAACGCATCATGGATCTGCTCTTTTCCTTTTTCTTCATAATCTTCTTTTTACCTCTTTCTTTGCTAATTGGGATTGCCATTTTTATCGATTCTCCCGGCCCGGTACTTTTCCGCCAGAAGCGCATCGGATTGCACGGAAAGCCTTTTTACATTTACAAATTCCGCACAATGAAGCTGGAGAAGTCCCATTCTAAGGAACATCAGAAGCTGGTGGAAATGATACTCACTGAGGGGCAGGAATCCCGGCGGGTGAAGGAAGCTTACCAGAATTACATTCAATCGCGACTTACCCGGGTGGGACGTTTTTTACGCCGCACCAGTCTGGATGAAATTCCTCAAATCATTAACATCCTGAAAGGTGAAATGAGTTTTGTGGGGCCCCGTCCGCATCCAGATTACGAGGTGAAAAAATACAAGAAGTGGTATTATCAGCGGTTGCTGGTAAAACCGGGATTAACCGGCCTTTCCAAGGTTTGTCTGCGCTTTTCTCCGGAGAATTACGAAGAAGCTATGCGCCTGGATGTCCGCTACGTGCGGGAATGGTCTATTAAACTGGATTTAAAAATCATTTTCAACACCCTGAAGGCAATCTGGGTGGATTATGAGTAGTTGAATTTTTAACATAAGTAAGGGAGTACGCTATGTTCCTTTATGGAAGAAGGGTTCTGGTAACTGGAGGAGCCGGGTTCGTCGGCTCGAATTTGGTTGATAAGTTAGTTGAGTTGAACGCCGAGGTTACGGTGCTGGATG
>JALWDQ010000867.1:0-7335 GCA_027039625.1 Calditrichia bacterium
CTTTCAGGCTATCGAAGCGAAAACTCTTTGGCATGGGCATGTCTGGTTTCTGAAACTTCGGTGCAAAAGAGCATCCGCTCAACCAGAATATTCCAAGTAATCCGAGTATGATGATTTTTCGTTTCATTGCTATGATTTTTCTTTTTATAGTTTCTTTTTCACCTTTTAAAATTAAATGCTGGAGATAGGTGCCTACCCTTCTCCGATGGAGGTTGCAGATTCGGTATTAAGTTTTTCCCGTTTTTGTTCGTATTTCGCAATTTTCCCGATGAACACAAAAAGCATGGGATACATGAAAATTCCGATGACCGTTGCCATTAACATGCCTCCAAACAGGGTCATTCCCATCACCTTGCGGGCTTCGGCACCGGCACCGGAAGCTACCAGCAGAGGAAGAATTCCCAGAATGAAAGAGAAAGCTGTCATGAGGATGGGGCGGAAGCGCAGTTTTGCTGCTTCCATGGCGGCGTCGAACAGATTATGCCCCTCGTCGAATTTCATCTTGGCAAATTCCACAATAAGGATGGCGTTTTTAGCAGCCATGGCGATGAGCATCACCAGGGATATCTGGGCGAAAATGTTGTTCTCGTAAGAGGGACTAAAGAAGCGGGCCAGCATCAGGAAAAAGAATGCCCCAAACACGGCAAACGGTGTACCCAGAAGGATAGCAAAGGGAAGTGACCAGCTTTCGTATTGCGCGGCCAGAATGAGAAACACAAACAGCAGGGAGAAGGCGAAAACGGTAGCGGCAGTTCCGGAGGCTTTATCTTCCTGGTAGCTCATGGCATTCCAGGCATAGCCCATATCCCCGGGTAGCACTTCTGCGGCGACTTCGCGCAATGCCTGCATGGCCTGCCCTGAGGAATAACCCGGCGCGGGTGCTCCCATCACTTCTACGGCACGGTAAAGGTTAAAACGGGTCGTGTATTCCGGACCCACTACGCTTTTCACTGTAAGCAAAGTGGAAAGGGGAACCATTTTTCCTTCTTTATTCTTCACAAAGAAATTTTGCAATTGGCTCGGGGATTGCCGATACTTGCTATCTGCCTGCATGTACACTTTATACAAACGCCCAAAGCGGTTGAAATCGTTGACATACATTCCGCCTAAAAAAGCACTTAAGGTGGTGTACAGGTCATTCAACGAAACTCCGGCTTTCAGTACTTTTTCGGTGTTTACATCGATAAAGCGTTGGGGAACATTTGCCTGGAAGGTGGTGAAAGCCGTTCCGATTTCCGGGCGTTTCTGTGCTGCCTCGATGAATCGTCGGGTGTGCTCCGCCAGATATTGCACCGAGTTACCCCCTTTGTCCTGTATCATAATACTGAATCCAGATCCTGTACCCAGCCCTTGAATAGCTGGGGGGCCAAAAGCAACTGCCACCCCTTGTAAAATCTCCTTGCTCAATTGCTGGTTCAGGGCATTAATGATCTCTTTGGCGGTTCGTTCCCGTTTACTCCAATCCTTCAGGGTAACAAATACCGAAGCATTATTAGAAGACATGCTATTAATTAGCAAACTATACCCGGGAATGGAAGAATGATATTCAATTTCGGGATATTGATCTAGAATCTTTTCCACCTGTTTCACCACTTCCAGAGTACGTTGCAGGGATGCGGCATTGGGTAACTGAATATTCACCATGAAGTAACCTTGATCTTCCTCCGGTACAAATCCAGCTGGTACAAATTTACCGACCACCAGAATAAGCGCAGAGATAATCACAATAAAAATAATTCCACGTTTTATGCGGCGAGAAATGATGCTGGTAAAGCTGAGGTACTTTTCGGTAGAGACATCCATTCCCTGATTAAACTTATTGAAAAAGCGTCCCAAAATGCCCCGGGAAGGTTTGCGTTTACGCAAAAGCAGCGAACTAAGTGCCGGACTTAGGGTAAGCGCATTCAAAGAAGAAAACACCACAGAGACTGCAATGGTAATGGCAAACTGCTGGTAAAGGCGTCCGGTAATTCCACTGATGTAAACCACCGGCACAAATACCGCCACCAGTACCAGAGTTGTGGCAATCACGGGTGCGGTCACATCCTTCATGGCCTGAATGGTAGCTTTGGCCGGCGATAACCCTTTTTCGATGTACACGGTCACCGCTTCCACCACCACAATGGCATCGTCCACCACGATACCGATAGCCAGTACCAGTCCCAATAGGGAGAGGGTGTTAATGGAGAAACCCAGGAAGGGAAACGCCATAAATGCCGCTATTAGCGAAACCGGGATTGCTAGGGTAGGAATCAGGGTAGCTCGCCAGTCCTGCAAAAATATAAACACCACCAGAATGACCAGAAGAAGAGCAATGAACAGGGTGGTGACAATTTCCTTCAAGCCAGCCTCGATGGGGCGGGTAGTATCCAGCGAAAGCACATAGCTAATGTCTTCCGGGAAGTCCTGAGAAAGACGCGCCATGGTCTCCTTAACACTATTGGCAACATCCATAGCGTTGGAACCGGGAGCCTGAAAGATAAAAATGAAGACACAGTCTTTTCCATTAATCCGGGCATAAGCCTCGTACATTTCGGTACCCATTTCGATTCGTGCCACATCCCGGAGGTGGATCTGGGAACCATCGGGGTTGGTACGCAGCACTATATTTCCGAATTCTTCGGGTGTTTTCAGGCGGTCGCGCAGGCTAACCGTGTAAGTAAATTCTGTTCCCGGGGGAGCCGGTTCTCCGCCGAATTTGCCTCCGGGTACCAGCTGGTTTTGCTCTTTGAGGGCATTTACAATTTCGGGAATGGTCAGGCCCAATTGAGCCACACGATCGGGTTTAATCCAGATGCGCATGGCATAATCTTTTGTACCAATTACTTCGGCCTTTCCAACTCCATAAATCCGGGCAAGCTCGTCAACTACATTAATTCTGGCAAAATTTCCTACAAAATTTCGATCATAACTGCCATTTGGAGAATACATGGATATTACCATCAGGGGAAAGGAAAATGTTTTTTCGGTGGTTACGCCGTATTGTTTTACTTCAGCAGGAATCTGGGTTACTGTGGATACCCGATTTTGTACTAATACAGTGTTCATATTAGGGTCTGTTCCCAGACGAAACGAAACTTTAATACTCATATAACCCGAATTGGTATTGATGGATTGCATATAAATCATGTTCTCCACACCGTTAATTTTTTGCTCCAGCGGTGTGGCGACTGATTGTTCCACATTGAGGGCGTTGGCTCCTACGTAGTTGGTGTTTATTTCCACCATGGGTGGGGTTAGCTCCGGGTATTGCTCAACCGGAAGCTGCATCATGGATACAATCCCCACAATTACCAAGATAATGGCAATTACCATAGCAACTATTGGTCTTCGTACAAAAAATTCACCCATGTTATCTCGTTACCTTTTTAGTGTTCCTGAATTTATTTGCACACAAAGTGTGTTCCATGAATTAGCAAACCGCTATTGAAAGGTTCTTCGAATTCAATATGCGGATTAAATTGAGGAAACCAACTCGTTATAATGGGTTGGTTTCTTCTTTAGTTACAGGTGTAACGGTCATTCCCGGTTTTAGCATCTGAATACCTTCCACTACCACCCGTTCGCCTGGTTTAAGTCCTTCCAGAATCAACCATTTGTCTTTAACGGTGGGCCCGGTTTTAACTTCGCGAAGCTGGACAATGTTGGAATCGTTTACCACGTACACCTGATAGATACCCTGGAATTCGCTCACGGCACGCTGCGGTACCAGAATGCCGTTTTCCACTTCATCCACTTCGGCGCGGATTTTGGCGTACTGCCCGGGGCGCAATAATTTTTTGGGATTGGGAAAGTAGGCTTCAATCAGAATGGCACCGGTGGAGGGATCCACGTTGCGATCGACAAAAACGATGGCTCCTTTTTCCGGGTGAACCGAGCCATCGGCCAGAATCAGTTCCAGATTTTTGTCCTGGGAATTGCGGATTTGCTCCAGTCTTTCTCCCGAATGGTTCAGATAGGCCCGGGCCAATTGCAGATACTGGGATTCGTTCAGGAAGAAATCCACCAGGATGGTATCGATTTTGGATACAGTGTTCAAAACGACGGGATTGGGGGAACGGCCCACAAAATCGCCCACTTTGGCTTTGGTTTTACCAATGATTCCGGTAATAGGCGCTTTGATGCGGGTGTAACTCAACTGGATTCGTGCTGCGCGCAGGTTGGCTTCCGCTGCTTTTACACCGGCCTGGGCTGCTTCGAACTGAGCCACCGCTGCGTCCAGTTCGCTCTGGCTAACGGCATTGATTTCGGCCAGTGGGCGAATTCGGTTCAGGTCGCTTTGGGCTTTGGCTAACAGGGTTTTCGCTTCGGCTAATTCACTCATCCGGGCAGCAACTTTAGCCTCGAAGGGTTGGGGATCGATGGTGTAAAGCAACTGTCCTTTTTTCACCACAGAACCCTGCTTGAAATAGATGCCTTCCAGAAATCCTTCGACCCGCGCGGGGATGCGAATATCCTTCTGCCCGTAAATCTGCCCCACAAATTCCTGATAAATCGGTACTTTCTCTGCTTTGGTGGTGAAAACGACCACTTCCGGAGGTGCTGCTTCATTTTCCGATTCCCCACCGCAGGAAACAAGAAAGATTAAACCAGTTAAAAATAAAAAAAGGAAGTATATGTTTCTCATTCCGAGACCTCCAATAAAAACAGTATGAATCTTGATTTAATGAGTCTTTCAGTATGAATCATGGGATTCAATATTCGTGGTTAACATTAGTAAGAACTTAGTGAGTTCATTATCACCTGAATTTAATTTATTGCAAAATATATAAAAATATTTTGACAGAGAAAAACATTTTTTCTTCTGGTTCTCACAATGTGGGTCGCATTCGTTGGGCCATGGAAATCCAGGCTCTGGAGTAGGAAGATGTTAAATTGGTTACGTGAATGTGAGATTGATTGCAACAGCCCGGAACCGCAAACCATTTTCCCCGAAATGAAAATGTTTTTTTGGCGGTTCCCGATTTTATCGATCTGTTTTCAGTTTTCGCTGGAGGAATTCCAGAATGCGGGGCCAGAACTCCGGGTGGGTAATCACGTCGAAATGGCCTTTGCCGGGGACGAACCAGTGTTCTACCAGATTCCCAGGCGCCGCCTGCAGAATTTTTTGTGCTTGGCTCAGGGGAACTACCCGATCCTTTTCTCCGTGAATTAAAAACAGCGGTTTTTGCAGGCGGGGGATGTTGGTAACCGGAGCAATGTCCTTAAAACGAAATCCAACACGCAATTCAATAAAGCGGAAGAGCAACCACACAAAGGGAATATAAGGAATCTTCTTTTTCTCCAGCTCCATCCGCATCACATCCAGCGGATGAGCAAAGGCGCCGATACTAACGGCCAGATGGATTTTGGGATCGTGCACCGCCGCGTAAATGGTGGCTGCACCGCCGATGGAAAAGCCCACCACTCCAACGGGAGTTCTTTGCCGGGAAAATTGTTGCTCAACAAACCGAATGGTGGCAGAAATATCTCGAGCAAACTTCAGCATGGTGGAGTACCCATCGTGGTCACTTTGTCCATGGCTTCGCCCGTCGAAAGTAACCAGATGATAGCCCCTGAAATGGAATTCTTTGACAAAGGGAAGCATTTTTTCCGAATTCTGTCCCCAACCGTGCACCAGAATCAGCGTGGCAATGGCCTGATCCCGGGAGGAAGCGGGAATCCACCAGCCGTACAGGTTACGATTGTTTTCTGTGGGAATGCGAATCTCCTGGAAGTCGATTCCCAGATCAGCCGGGGTTACACGATTGGGACGAACGGGATTGGTGTAAAGTTGGGCGAGAAACCGGTTAACCAACAAAATTAGTCCGATGAGCACCACTACCACGACCGCTGGAACCATTGGGACACCCCGAGTTTTTACCTTCTAAAAATAATGTTTGGGAATTGAGGAACAAAATCATGAAATATTTTTTCCGCTTTTTCAATATCTTGTTTTGTTGGCGAGGTTCTGATATTTAATTGTGGGTTCAGATGGAATTTAAAATGGAAACCAAAGTATGTTAGACCGCAAAACGCTAATCAAGAATTTCACCCTGGGGTTTTTGCCGCTGCTTGTTTTCATTGTAGCCGACCATTTGTTTGGGCTGGAAGTCGGTCTGCTGGTAGCTATCGCTTTTGGGGTGGGGCAAACCATTTTTACCTATTGGCGGGAAAAACGCCTGGATCGTTTCCTTTTAT
The DNA here is from genome assembly GCA_027039625.1 of Calditrichia bacterium. GTDB lineage: Bacteria > Calditrichota > Calditrichia > RBG-13-44-9 > RBG-13-44-9 > JALXCH01. The sequence goes on from JALWDQ010000867.1 coordinate 6,181, forward strand.
TCGATACCGGTCTCATCACTCTGCTGGGATTCATATCTTTAACCTTGCACAACGATATTTTTTTCAAATTAAAGCCGGGGTTGGTAGAATTGGTGCTGGTGATTTTACTGGGTGTTACCGGTTTCTCCTCCAACCCCATTTTGATTCGCATGACCGGGCGCTACATGAAAGGCTTGGAATTTTCTCAGCAGCAGATTAATCAGATGCGCGTTTTAATGCGGCGCATGTTTTACGTATTTTTACTTCATACCTTACTTATTTTTTATTCGGCTTTTTATATGAGCAAGGAAGCATGGGCGTTTATCGGTGGAGGATTGTTTTACATATTGATGGGGGCGTTGGTTGTGGTTGAATTCGTTCGGGCACAATTGCAGAAACGGCGAGTTCAACAACAGTTTGCCCGGGAGGAATGGTTCGATCTGGTGACTCCGGAAGGGAAGATTGTGGGTCGAGCGCCGCGCAGTGTGGTGCACGGAAATCCCGATTTGCTGCACCCGGTGGTGCATGTGCATATCATTAATTCCCGGGGGCAAATTTATCTTCAAAAACGGGCAGATAATAAAGACGTGCAGCCGGGCAAGTGGGATACCGCCGTGGGCGGGCACATCAGCAGCGGCGAGAGTGTCGATCATGCCCTTCGGCGCGAAGCGGAAGAAGAGCTGGGAATTTCCTTTGGCGATTTCAGGCCACTGTTCCGTTATGTAATGCGCAACGATTACGAAAGCGAACTGGTGCACGGATTTTTATTGCGCGACGACGGCCCCTTTTACCCCAATCCCGAGGAAATTTCCGAAGCGCGCTTCTGGGATGTTCAGGAGATTCGCCAGCACCTGGGCAAAGGAATCTTCACCTCCAACTTTGAACAGGAATTTCAGATTCTGGAACGCATGCTTTTTAACCGTTCTTCCGGTAATTAGCAAGGAGATTTTTCATGGGAATAATTGATTCCACTCTGGCTTCCGGTTCTTTAATTGATGTATCTGTTCCGTTACATTCGGAGCTGCCACCCTGGCCGGGGGATACGCCGCCGGAGATTGAGCAGGTAGCTTCTCGGGAACGAGATGGGTATGAGTTGCGTCGGCTCGCTGCTTCGCTGCACTGGGGCACCCATGTGGATGCACCTTCGCATTTTTCGCCTCAGGGGTGGAGCATCGA
>JALWDQ010000868.1:0-2371 GCA_027039625.1 Calditrichia bacterium
GAAGAGAACCGTGCCAGCACGGTAATGTTCCAGCGATCGGGCAACTGCCAGCCGAACAGCCGCGGTCCCCGATGCTTTCCCACATTAAACGTTCCCTGAAAGATCACCTGATGCCGAATGTCCCAGCTTAAACGACGTTCGCGAATGGGGTTGGGAAAATCGTTGATGGAACGGATGTAGTCCTCGAATGCGGAGGAGGAATACCCGTTTGCCCACTGCACCGTGTAGGTTAATTTGCCGAAGGTGTATCCGGAAACCCGCTTATTCAGCTCGAATTCCAACCCCCGGGCACGGGCGTATCCTTTGTTGTCGTACAGATCCACCGGCAACCCCAGGGAAGCGCGCAAGCGGGTGGTTCCCACCTGTTTGGAAATATCCTTGGTGTAACTTTTGACGTCCAGCGCCCAGTCCCGCGCCAGCCGATAGGTTAACCCAAACTCGTACAAAATGGTCTGTTCGTAATCCAGATGAGGATTTCCGGTAAAGCCGCCGGTGTAGGGATCGCGGTAAAAGAATTGCATTTCCGGAAGCTGATTGAAATGCCCGTAAGAGAAAAAGACCACCATTTTCTCGGAAATGGGAAAGGAAATACCAAAACGGGGACTGATTTTGTACTTGAGCCAATCCCAGTCCGCTTTTAACCCGGTGGCGTCTTCCCACTGCTTTTTCCATTCCTTATTCATCACCGTGGAACCCACCGTAAACCAATCCACGCGCACACCGGCGTTAATAATCAGGGTTTCTTTTTCGAATTTATCCTGAATGTAAGCACCGCCCATGGTGGGAAATGCCCGGAAAACCCAGCGGTTCTGACCGAATTCTTTGTAGGGCCCATTGGGCGCCGGAAACTCCGGTTCATTTTTAAAGCGGTATTCACCGTATTTGGAGAGCAGATAACCTCCGTCCTGAATATCCACATAGCGCAGATCGTTGTACTGCACGGTAATACCCGTTTTAATCAGATGCTCGGGATGCACCTGGGAGGTAAAATCTCCTTTAAAGGTGAAGGTTTTAGTGAAATCGTCCCGCCAGATGCTTTCGTAACTCTCTTTGTCGATGAAGCCGTAGGGATCGCGTTGGGGTGGTTTGATGATGGAACGCACCGAATCCGGTGCCCCCTGGAAACGACTGGTGTATTCCCAGTAATTGTACACTGTGCTGTCTTTGTAAAATCGCCAGAAATCTGCGGGATTCTGCCCGTTCAGGGAACCGTTGTAATTCACCGTCAGGTAACTGAAATTCAAATTGTAGAAGGAGGCTTTGGAGAGGGTGTGGTTTATCCGGAAATGAAAATTCTGGTTAGCCCGGTCGTATTCCGCCATGTGGTTGGGATAATTTTTCCACAGCCAGTTAAAATTACTCCAGCTTTTCCAGGTACCGTGGTAACTGAACATGGTACTGACTCGGGGCGAGATGAACCAGTTTACCTTGGCGTTTAAATTGGCGGTGTTATCCTGTTTCTCCCGCACCTTCATCCCAAAAATCCGCAAATGATCTCGATCCCGATGGTTGTTGTAAGGCGTGTCATCCAGAGTAACATTTCCGGAGAGGAAGAAATTTATTTTTCCGGGGAAATGAATTCCAATATTGGGCAGGAACTTGCGCGTTATCGGTTCGGGACCGCCCAGGTAGAAGGACATGTAGCGCTCGTCGTAATCTTCACTCAAGAAATTCCATTCCGAGGTTTTGTAAAGCACTCCTCCTTCGTAGTAATCCGTTCCGGAACGGGTGGTAATGTTAATTACACCGGACTGTGCCTGCCCGTATTCGGCATTAAAAGCACCGGTTAGCAGCTCCATTTCCTGCACATCCACCACGTTCAGATCCAGCACATCCCGTCCCCCGTAAATGGGGTGTGTTACCGGTACGCCATCCACCATGTAGAGAATTTCGCCTCCACGGCCACCACGAATGTGCACATCCTTCAAACTCTCGTCCCGCACCTGCAACTGGCCTCCCCCTTCCAGCATGATGGATTGGGGCGAAACATCCACCACCGTCCCCCCGCTTAATTTGAAAATATCCGAGGTGGATTCAAATCCCGGTGTATCCTGAATCTCTTCCCTGGAAGTCACCCGCCGGGTGGAGGTCACATCCTTCTGAATAATGGGTTGCTCGGCAACCACTTCAATTTGCGGCCCCTGCACCGCCTCGGACTCCATCTGCACGTCAATAATCTGAGTTAAATCCACTACCACTCGCACTTTCCGGACGGTAAACGTATGGTACCCGATGTAATTGAACTCCAGATCGTACGTACCGGGCGGAACCTGCAGAATGTAATAGAATCCGTCCTCATCCGTGGCAGCCCCCAACTGGGTTCCCTTTACAATCACATTCACTCCTACCAGCGGTTCCCCGGTTTGTTTAT
>JALWDQ010000869.1:0-2371 GCA_027039625.1 Calditrichia bacterium
GATGAAACAGTGTAGTATCTGGCTGGAATTATTTTGTTCTTCATCCTGAAAATGAGATTATTTAACCACCATGGAACACAAAGCGAGGAAAATAGACATCCCGAATTTCCCCGGGCAATGCTTCTGGTTTAAGGAAGTGGGAAGTACCAGCGATGTGCTTCGCGAATGGGCGGAAGCAGATTTTCCGGAATGGACGGTGGTGGTTGCCGAGCGGCAGACGGCCGGGCGCGGGCGCTACCAGCGGCGCTGGGAAAGTCCCGCCGGAATGGGCCTCTGGTTCTCGCTGCTTCTGCGCCCGGAACTTTCTGCGAACCGGGCGAATTTATTGAACATTGCCACAGCTGTGTTCATGAGTGAGTTTCTGGAACAACTGGCGGCAGAAGCGGGACACGCCCTTTCTATTTCCCTGAAATGGCCCAACGACCTGGTGGTACCATTTCCGGAAAAATCCGGCAAACTCCGCAAATTGGGGGGCATTTTGCTGGAAGGACGTTTCGAAGGTCGTGCACCGAACTATTTGGTGGTGGGAATTGGCATCAATCTGAATCAACAGCTCCGGGATTTTCCTCCCGAACTGCGCTCCACAGCCGTGTCTTTGCGCCAGCTTACCGGAGCATCCTGGAACATTCCCGAAGTACTGCGGCGCTTTTTACCCCATTATTACCGGAAATTAACCCATGCGCTTCTCGCAAATTTCCGGGGTATTGTGGAGGCTTATCGCAAAAAGGTGGTTGGTTCCGGGCAACGGGTTATCATTCGCGTGCAGGAGAGGGAGGTGGCGGGCATCATGCGCGGGGTGGACGAAAATGGCTTCCTGCGTCTGGAAACGGAGCAGGGAATTCAGGTGATTACCGCCGGTGAGTTGTGGGAGATGATTTCTCAATCAACGGAAAAGTAATTCCGTAATCCCCTAAATGTTCACTAAACCGGAGAAACTGAGAATTCAGAGAAAAACAGATTTTCCCAAAAAGAACAGTAAAACGAAATCAAAAAACGGAGAAACCAGACGATACGCTTCGGGGAATGCCGGAACGTTTCAGTTAAAATAAAAAATGAATTGATTCGGGAAGGTGAGATTTAATTCTTAAATGAGTAAATGCGTTAAAGGATTTTTCTAAAGGGCTTCTGGTGCGTATATTCTGTTGCGCGAAATGTGGAGGTTTGCCAGGAAAAAAATGAGGAAGGATGAACGATGGTGCTGACGGTAGATGTGGGAAACACGCATACCGAGTTGGGGGTATTTTTGAACGACCGGCTCAAACGGAGCTGGCGCATTGCCACCGGAGTGGATCGTACCGAGGATGAGGTGCTGGTATTCTTGCATCACTTCCTGGGGATGGAAGGCATTCGCTTCTCGGAACTGGATGGTGTTGCCCTCAGTTCCGTGGTGCCCAACATGACCTTTGTATTCACCAAATTGTGCCAGAAATATTTGAATGAAGCTCCACTGGTGGTGGATCATACGGTCAAACTGGGCGGCATCAGCATTCGCTACGAAAATCCCGCTGCGGTGGGCGCCGATCGGTTGTGCAATGTGGTGGCTGCCTACGAACGCTACCGTCAGGCGGTGGTGGTGGTGGATTTTGGCACTGCAACCACCTTTGACGTGCTCAACTCCCGGGGAGAATATCTGGGGGGCATCATTGCTCCGGGCGTGGAAACCACCGCCTGGGCACTGTACCAGCGGGCTGCCAAGCTCCCCAAAATTCCTCTGGAAGTGCCGGAGCGAACCATCGGAAGAAATACCACCGAAAGCATGCAGGTGGGCATCCTGAAGGGAACCATTCGCATGATTGACGGACTGCTGGAAGAAATTATGGAAGAATTGGGGGAAAAGCCGCGGGTTGTTTCCACCGGGGGACTGGCGCGATTGATTCAACCCCGTACCCGCTACATCGAAGAATTTGTCCCTCATCTGGTTCTGGATGGGTTGTATCGCATTTTTTTGCTGAACCGATAGGGCATCTCCTTTATCAGAGCAAAAGTGCAGGTTGGGTTAAAATATCCGGGAGGAACCGGTGGAAATTCCGGAGGTTGCCCAGCATTCCTGATTCCGAAATTTCCTTTTACCCGGGAGATTGGCAGCGTCCTTCATGAAAAAAGAAATTGAAAAACTTTCAGAAAATATTTTGAACCCATTTCCGGACTTATTAAATTTCAAAAAAAACAATCGCATATGAAAGAAGATAGTTACTTTAAAATTATTATAAGCTACCCCAGGCGCGACATTTTCTCGTTCTTGCAGAATAATATCCTTTTTCGCAATATTCAGATGTTTTACCTCCCGCAGTTGGAGGAGGTGGAAACGTTTGTCAAAAACATCAAACCGGAACTGATTCTTTTGTACATTGATCGGGATGCGCTGATAAAC
>JALWDQ010000870.1:0-2364 GCA_027039625.1 Calditrichia bacterium
CACCTGGGTGGGATTGGCGGTAGCGCAAAAGATACGGCATACTTCCGGCACAGCTTTGATGGCGTTGAGCATGTTGATGGGAAAAGCGTTTTCGATAAAAATAATAAAAGAATGGCCTGCACCAATGTTCATGGCGTTTTTCTGGGCCAATTCAATCAGCTTTTCATCATTTCCCGTCCAGCGTACCAGCCGGTCTTGCGAGGCTTCGCAAAAAGCGATACCGAATTTTACTCCCGGTACGCTTTGAACCACCGCTTCGTACAAATCTTCTACGCTTTTAATAAAATGGGTATGTCCCAGTATAAAATTGGTTTCTTCCGGTTTCTCGATGGGAATTACTTTAATTTCCATCCGGCTCTCCTCATAGTTTTTTTAAATTTAAAATTTTTAAGGAAATAATGCAATTATTTCCTTGGTTTGATGAAGCAGACGGAGGAGCAGGTTTATTGAATGAAAACCACCATTATCTTCGGCGCATTGCGTATTCCTTGCTTCTCTGGGGCCTCATTTTTATGGGGTTTCACTCTTTTTTTATGATTCCAATGCTTTCGGTTGCTTCAATAAACTGATTTTTCCGATTAAATATCTCAAAACAAGCAATCCAACTTTTTTTCAAAATTCTGGTTGTTATCCCCGGAAAAAAGTCGAAAATTTAGGTTGACAGGGAAAGGGAGCTCACAGGAAAGTGAATTCCTCGCAGGGAAGGCTCTCTTACCAGCCAGCGGGAATTCACCTAAAATAATCAAAAAATTAATTGGCAGGAAGCAATGAAGCGTATTTTTCTATTCTGGTTTGCCGTGCTGCAAATAGCGCTGGGGCAAAGCGATACCGTTCGGGTAATGACTTACAACGTGTTGAATTTCCCCGGTAGCAACGGAAATCAACGTTTAAACGATCTGGCAACGGTGATTCACTACGCACAGCCAGATATTTTAATTGTGCAGGAGATGGACAGTCAGGAAGGGGTAAATCTCATCCTTTCCGTGCTGGACTCCGATTTTCATGCCGCTCCTTTTCACGACGGGCCGGACTCGGACAATGCCTTGTTCTACCGCAACAGTCTGTTCGCTTACCTGGGAGCCCGGTACTTCAGCACCAGCCTGCGAGATATTGCGGAATACCATGTAAAACACATGGCCTCCGGAGAAGAGCTGTACCTTTACTCTATTCATCTGAAGGCAGGACAGGGAAGCAGCAACCAGCAGCAGCGTTTGCAGGAAATGACCATATTGAAAAATAATTTGCTGGCCCATCCGTCAGAAACCAATTATATTGTCGTGGGCGATTTCAATTTGTACAAGAGCAGCGAGCCTGCTTACCAGCTCGTCATTAGCGACAGCACCCTCCTCGATCCCATCGATTCGCCCGGGAACTGGCACAACAATCCTGCTTTTGCTTCCATTCACACCCAATCCCCGCGTGCGAACAGCTTTGGCGGGGGCAGCAGTGGCGGCCTGGACGATCGCTTTGACTTCATTCTCATCTCTCGCAGCCTGCGGGACAATGTGCTCTCTGCGCAATATCGGGCAGTGGGCAACGATGGCAATCACTTCAACCAGTCCATTAACGAAGGAACGAACAGCGCGGTTCCTGCTACCGTTGCCAATGCCCTGTACTACGGTTCCGACCACCTCCCCGTGGTCTGTCCCTTTGTATTCCACGTTACCGGGATTCAGGCGGGAGGTGAATCCCCCCGACCTCTACGCACGGTGCTATTTCCCAATTATCCCAATCCGTTCAATCCCGGCACCACAATTCGTTACTTCCTTTCCCGAAACAGCCGGGTGGAACTTGCCGTATTCGACGTACGCGGTGCAAAGGTGGCAACGCTGTTTTCGGGATTCCAGATAGCAGGAACACACCGGATAAACTGGTCTCCCTCCTCCGAACTACCGGGAGGTGTGTACTTTGTTCGTCTCTCTCTACCCGAAAATTCCCTGATACGCAAAATTGTGTATCTGAAATGAATCCTGATTTTGCAGGATTTTTTCTATTGCAAGAAGAATGAGAGGGAAGGTTGCTTCCCATAGAACGAGCGTTTTCCACCGGTTTTTTGCAAGAATTTTTTTATGAAGAACTGATCGCTCGAAGTCTAAAAATGGGAGCATCTTCCCTTTCCGAGAGGGAGGGAGAATTCAGCTTAACCGCCGCACCAGCCAGCTTGCTTCCTGATAAATAGCATCATCCGGGCAGACTTCGGCACAGCAGAAGCAGTTGATGCACTTTCCGTAATCGATTACGGGAACGCCCCGGGCATCGGATGCCATGGCTTCGGCGGGACAGTTGTTGATGCATATTCCGCAATGGCTGCACTTTTCGGGATTTGCCCGGGGACGCGTCCACACCAGACGGCTGAGGATTTTG
>JALWDQ010000871.1:0-1369 GCA_027039625.1 Calditrichia bacterium
GTATTGTTTGTTATGGTATTGAGGTAAGTATATATTTTCCCGCCTGTACAGTTGTTTACATCAATACCGTATTTACACCCGGAAATATAATTTTTCGCCACAATGGTACCCGTAATGTCATCTCTCATCCGAATTCCCGCATTGTTGCTACAGTTGGTTATGGTGTTACCAGCTATCATGGTGTATTGGGCACCGTATTCAACATATATTCCGTGGTTACCCGCATTTTCGATGGTATTGCCTATGATGGCATTAAAATTATAATAATCAGAAGTTACGGAAGAAGTAATTTCAATTCCGTTTGTTGCAGAATATCTTATGGTATTGTTATCAATAAGATTATTATCTGAAGTGAACATTCGAATCCCCTGTGCCCCGGAATGTTCGATGGTATTATTGATGACGCGGTGGGAACCGGAGTACCAGCCCAGATAAATACCCAGACTTTTGGTGTAGTTTAGTACGCAATCGTGAATATAGGTTTGTGAGGTGTTCCCTCCATTGGAACCCACAAAAATCCCATAATAACATCGTTTATCCGAAGCCCAACCCGTCTCAATGGCATCTATTTCGCATCCGGTTCCGTCGGCAATCCATACTGCCGATCCACCGGAAGGGTCATCGCTGATGTACATGCGCAGCTTTCGGATTACTACATTGTTGGCAGTTATTTTAAAAACGGGATTGCTGGTGGTCGGTGCAGCCGATTTAACCGTAGGTTTGGTTCCATCATCATCGTAGGCTTCGATGGTAAGTTGTTTATCGACAACCACATTTTCCACGTAATCATCTGTGGCATCGTTGTCATCGTCCATTACTTTAATAATGTCACCGTTACTGGCGTTTGATATGGCGTGAGAGATGGTGCGCCAGGGGTTCGATTCGCTGCCATCCCCATTACTATCGTCTCCGGTGGGGCTCACATAATATGTCGTTCCCCATGTTAATCCGGGAAACATCCATAAGAAGGCTATTATAATTAGTAAGAAACGCATCATGCCGAACCTCCTTGTTTTATAATTTTATTTTTAAAATATTGAGTATGGGTATATAAAGAAAGAATAAGGAGGTTCGGATTTCTGAAAATTGAACCTTCAGTTGTTTAATTCAGGGTAGTAAAATGTGGGGTTATTGCATGATTCCAATCGGAGAAAAATGGTCATTCGTAGCGAAGTTAGCTGTATCGGAAAGATGGAGTGTTTTAATGCGGCAATGGGAGAAGAGGCGTTTCCTGCAAGTGTTTGTTTATTGTAAAATTTAAAAAAGATACGAAAGCGGGGTCATAAAAAGCATTGATTAAACCGCTTCCCGTTCCGCAGGATGCATTTGTTTCATCTCTTTACGAAAATATCCCGGGGTGACTCCGGTG
>JALWDQ010000871.1:1379-2362 GCA_027039625.1 Calditrichia bacterium
GAATTAAATGAGGATTTGGACTGAAATCCCACTTCCTGGGATATTCCCTCAATGGAGTAACGTTCGTATTGCGGATCGCTGAACAGACGGATGGCTTCTTCTACTCGCAATTTGTTAATGAAATTAGGGAAACTCTGCTGGTAAACTTCATTGATCAACTGAGAGAGATAGCGCGAATGGATATTCAGATGGCTGGACAATTTTTCAATGGTAATATCCGGTTGTTTAAACACCTTTTCGTGATGCATTAAATGTTCTAACTCCTTTAAAATAGCTCGTAATTTACCCGGAGTAAATGGGATGTTAGGATGTGCACGTTGCATGCTGTTCTGCTTCTTCCCATTTTTACCATTGTGGAGATGCACTAATTCCATATGTTTTTGCACCAGCATCTGATATGCCCGGCGCTGAGAAAGGTACAGTTTCCAGATGACCAGGGAAAGAATTATTACAATGATGGTACCAATAATTAAAGAACGGATAATAAGTCCCTTTTGCCGCAGTTCTGCCTTTTTCCGTAAAATTTCCTTATCCTTCTTTTCCGTTTCGTATTTTGCGTTCAATTCATTAATCTGACGACTCATCTCTTCGTTAAACAGAGAATCCCTTAAATTGCTGTATTTGAGCAAATAATAATATGCCTTCCGGAAGTCCTGCAATCCTTCGTATCCCGTCGCCAGGTTTCCATAAAGATTCTGCAATTGCAAGCGCAGATGGTATTTTCGAGCGGTGGGGAGGGCTTTCTGGCAATATTCAATCACCCGGGGATAATTCTTTTCCTGAATGTAACTGTTGGCGATGTTGGAAATAGCCTCCAGATACAATTCCCACAATTGGTTTTTTAGAGCGAAGTTACTGGCACTAAAAGCATATTTCCGTGCTCCGGGGAAATCGTTGGTCTTTACGCAGAGGTGAGCCAGGTTAACCTCTACGGCTGCTCGCGAGAATGAACCCGGCTGGGTGTAGCGAAAAGCTTGCTCGTA
>JALWDQ010000872.1:0-2353 GCA_027039625.1 Calditrichia bacterium
TAACCGGTTCAAACATGTAATCCCATGCCCGAGATCTGGACTGTTCAAAAAGTACTCACCTGGACGAACGATTATTTTACCCGCCACAAGGTGCCGGAACCCCGCTTGAGTGCCGAATTGCTGTTGGCCCATATCCTTGGCGTAAAGCGAATCGATTTGTACTTGCAGTTCGAGCGCATTTTATCCCGGGAGGAGTTAGCCCGGTATCGGGAAGCCATTCAGCGGCGGGTGCGCATGGAGCCGGTGCAGTACATCATCGGGGAGCAGGAATTCATGGGGCTGTCGTTTCGGGTGACTCCCGCGGTGCTTATTCCCCGCCCGGAAACAGAGCAATTGGTGGAGCAGGTGCTGGCTGATTTTCCCGACGAAACCTCGCAATTACGAGTCCTGGATGTAGGCACCGGCAGCGGCGCTATTGCCATCAGTCTGGCTCATTTTCGTCCCCGCTGGCAGGTTCTGGGCATCGATGTGAGTGCGGAAGCCCTGAACATTGCCCGGGAAAATGCCCGGCGCCTGAACGTTCCCAATGTGCAGTTCCAGGAAGCCGATGCCACAGATTTTTCCGTTCCCTCCACCAAACGTTTTCACATCATTGTTGCCAACCCTCCTTACGTTTCCCAACAGGACTACCAGGCGTTGCATCCCCAGGTACGGGAATACGAACCGCCCCGGGCACTGCTGGCCGGAGAGGATGGGCTGGAATTTTACCGTCAGTTCCTCCCCCGCTGCCCACATTTGCTGGAAACAAAAGGGAGGGTCTATCTGGAAATTGGTTATGATCAATCCTCTGCTATTCGTAAATTACTGAATCAATTTAACTTCCCGAAGGTAGATATCTTTCGGGATTATCAGAACATTGAACGAATCGTAAGGATAATCTTTTGAGTGAAATGAAACAGAGGAAATCAAAGCGTAAAAAACCATCTTCCCCACCCGAGGCACCTTCATTTAAGAATCTCATTTTAGCTTTTCTGAAACGCCGACGCGGGAAACCGGTAACCCGCAAAGAACTGTCCCATGCGTTGCACGTGGAAAAAAGCAACTACCATCTTTTTCGGGAAGCGTTGCAGCAACTGGTGAAAGAGGGACGGGTCATTCGATTAAAAGGACGCCGCTACACCGTCCCGTCCGGATTGCGGCAAATTCAGGGAACCATCCAGCTTACCCGTAAAGGATTCGGCTTTGTGACTGACGAGCGCACCGGAGAAGAAATTTTTATTCCCGCCCAGCATCTGAATACCGCCATGGACGGAGACCTGGTGCTGGTGCAACTATTTGCCGTGTCCCGCGGGCGCAATAAAGAAGGACAGGTGGTTTCTGTACTGAAGCGCGCTCGTACCACCTTCGTGGGAACCTATCATAAAAGCGAATATTATGGCTTTGTGGTTCCGGACGATCCCCGCATCTATCGGGATTTCTACATCCAGCCCAAAAATGATATGAACGCCCGGGACGGCCAGAAGGTGGTGGTGGAGTTCATTAAATGGGATAAATCGTCTCTGAATCCCGAAGGGCGAATTGTGGAGATTCTGGGATTTCCGGATGAACCGGGAGTGGATGTGGTGAGCGTGGCAAAGGGATTTGACCTGCCCATGGCATTTCCCGCGCAGGTGGAGCAGCAGGCGCAGAAAATTCGCCTGAAACTTACCCCCAAAGAGCTTGCCGAGCGATTGGACCTGCGCGACGAGCTGGTGTTTACCATCGATCCCGAGGATGCCAAAGATTTTGACGATGCGGTTTCCCTTACCCGATTGCCCAATGGGAATTTCCAGCTGGGGGTTCATATCGCCGATGTGAGCTATTTTGTCCCGCGCAATTCTGCACTGGATAAAGAAGCCCTGAAGCGGGGCACCAGCGTTTACCTGGTGGATCGGGTGGTACCCATGCTTCCGGAACATCTTTCCAACAACATTTGCAGCCTGAAGCCGGATGAAGATCGGCTTACGTTTAGCTGCATCATGGAGCTTACTCCGGAAGGGGAACTGGTAAACTACCGCATCACCCCTTCCGTGATTCGTAGCAAGCGGCGGTTCAATTACGAAGAGGTGCAGCAAATTATCGATGATAAAAAGAGTCGCGATCCGTTTGCTGAAGTGTTGCGCCAGATGCGGGATTTCAGTCAGGTGCTAAAAAAGCGGCGCCTGGAGCGAGGCAGTATCGATTTCGAAACGCCGGAAGTCAAATTTAAACTGGATGAGCTGGGGCGTCCCGTGGAAATTATTCCGGTGAAGCGCCTGCAGAGCCACGAGTTGATCGAGGAGTTTATGCTCATGGCCAATCAAACCGTTGCCCGGCACATCCGGCGTATTTCGGGCAAGGGGAAACCCCGCCCCTTTATTTATCGGGTGCACGA
>JALWDQ010000873.1:0-7268 GCA_027039625.1 Calditrichia bacterium
TAACAATTCCGTTCTTTCCGTTTGTTTCGATTTACTTTACCAGACTGTGGCTGTTCTCTTTAATCCAATCGTAACCGTGGTCTTCCAGATGCAGTGCCAGTTCTTTGTCCCCGGACTCTACAATCTTCCCCTGATACAGCACATGAACATAATCGGGGATGATGTAATCCAGAAGCCGCTGGTAATGGGTGATAACCAGAAAAGCGTTGTTTTCGTTATGGATTTTATTCACGCCATTGGCTACAATGCGCAGTGCATCGATATCCAGACCGGAATCGGTTTCGTCCAGAATACCCAGTTTGGGTTCCAGCAGTGCCATTTGCAGAATTTCGTTCCGTTTCTTTTCTCCGCCAGAAAACCCTTCATTCACCGCCCGGCTTAAGAATTTCGTATCCCATTCCACCAGTTTGATCTTTTCCCTTACCAGTTGCAGAAAGCTGCGTGCATCCAGCGGCTCCAGCCCCCGATGTTTGCGCACTTCGTTTACCGCCGTGCGCAGGAAGGTGGCCATATTCACGCCGGGAATTTCCACCGGATACTGAAATGCCACAAATAGTCCCTCGCGGGCGCGTTCTTCCGGAGGCATTTCCAGCAAATTCTTGCCATCGAACCACACTTCCCCTTCGGTTACCTCGTATCCCGGCTTCCCCGCCAGAGCATTGGTGAGGGTACTTTTGCCGGAACCATTAGGGCCCATAATGGCGTGAATTTCTCCCGCTTTTATTTCCAGATCAATTCCGTGCAAAATTTCGGTTCCTTCTACCGACACATGTAAATTTTTAATAAGCAAAATCGTTCGTTCTTTCATCGTTCTTCTCTCGATTTAGTTTTCCTGGTTCTTCAATCAATCCTGTTTATTTTTTATGAATTAGCCCACGCTCCCTTCCAGACTGATTTCCAGCAGCTTCTGGGCTTCCACGGCAAATTCCATGGGTAATTCGCGGAAGACCTCGCGGCAGTAACCATTCACTACCATCGCCACCGCATCTTCGGTGGAAAGACCTCGCTGGTTCAGGTAGAAAATCTGGTCTTCCTCAATTTTGGAAGTGGTGGCTTCGTGCTCAATCTGGGCAGTGGGATTGCGAACCTCCAGATAGGGGAAGGTGTGCGCCCCGCACTGGTCGCCGATGAGCAACGAATCGCACTGGGAGAAGTTGCGGGCGTTCTCGGCATTTTTGTGCACCTGAACCAGTCCCCGGTAGGAATTGTTGCTCCTGCCCGCCGAAATCCCCTTGGATACGATGCGGCTGCGGGTGTTTTTGCCCACGTGAATCATCTTGGTGCCGGTATCGGCCTGTTGAAAATTGTTGGTGAGCGCCACGGAGTAGAACTCCGCTTCGCTGTGGTCGCCTTTCAGGATAACGCTGGGATACTTCCAGGTAATGGCCGAGCCGGTTTCCACCTGCGTCCAGGAGATTTTGGAGCGCTCACCCAGGCAGATGCCGCGCTTGGTCACAAAGTTGTAAATGCCGCCTTTCCCTTCCTCGTCGCCGGGATACCAGTTCTGCACCGTGGAATATTTGATTTCCGCGCCTTTGTGAGCAATCAGTTCCACCACCGCGGCATGAAGCTGATTTTCGTCCCGCATGGGAGCAGTACAACCTTCCAGATAACTCACATAAGCGCCCTCATCAGCAATAATCAAGGTGCGCTCGAATTGTCCGATACTGGCCGCGTTAATGCGGAAGTAGGTGGACAATTCCATGGGGCAGCGTACCCCCGGCGGAATGTACACAAACGAACCGTCGCTGAAAACCGCCGAATTCAGGGCTGCAAAAAAATTGTCGCCCGGCGGTACCACCGAACCCAGATATTTCCGCACCAGATCGGGATGCTTTTGTACTGCCTCGCTGATGGGGCAGAAAATAATCCCCAATTTTTCCAGCTCCTCCCGGTAAGTCGTCGCCACCGAAACACTGTCCATTACGGCATCCACAGCCACCACACCCGCCAGCACTTTTTGCTCTTCCAGCGGAATGCCCAATTTGTTGAAGGTCTCGATGAGTTTGGGATCAACTTCATCCAGACTTTTGGGGCCTGCCTTCTTTTTGGGTGCCGCATAGTAAGAAATGTCCTGATAATCGATGGGTGGATAATGAATATATGCCCAATGGGGTTCCTTCATTTTCTGCCAGCGACGAAAAGCTTTCAGCCGCCATTCCAGTAGCCAATCCGGTTCGTTCTTTTTCCGGGAAATAAACCGGATGACATCCTCGTTTAAACCTTTCGGGGCAGTTTCTTCTTCAATATCCGAGACGAAACCGTATTTGTACTCGCTCTTGGTTATTTTGTCCAGCATTTGATCATCAGTCATCGTATTCCCTCACATTAAATGTGCGGGTCAAAAATAATTTATTTGTACAAAAAAGTCAAGATTAATTAAAAAAATATTTGCGCTGGTAGGGAATGCTTTTTAAACTACGGGCGCCAGGAAAAAAGAAAAGAATCACTTGGTGAATTCGTTAAATTATCATTAATTTTAACCGGTTGTATAAATAAAACGTTTAAATATTTCTATTTTTTATTTATGTGCTAATTACAACCATTTGTCATTAGTTCTGCGCAAGCAGAACGAAAAATCTCTGTGTTGAAATCTTTAATCAACTGAGATTATAGTAACTTAACTTCTTTTTTTCAAATATTCGCCTGAATGGAAACTTTTGGGATTAGTTTTTAGCAAAATGGGTTAATTTAATTTAAGGGAGAAAATTGAATGAGTCGCTGGATTAAAATAGATACGTTAAACGATTTTACCGGAGATGTGAAGGTGTATGTTTTGCAGGACACGCCCATTGCGGTGTTCCGCAGAGGAGGGGAGTTTTACGCCATCGATGATACCTGCTCTCACGAGGAAGCTTCGCTGGCAGAGGGGGAACTGGATGGTTACGAGATTGAATGTCCTCTACACGGTGCTCGTTTCGATATTCGCACCGGGAAGAATCTTTCCTTTCCGGCAGTGATTCCGGTACGTGCTTACCCGGTTAAAGTGGAGAATGGAGAAATCTGGATTCAAATGGATGGTTCCCATTAAATTTTGTAGAGAGGGTAAACCGAATCAATTTGGTGGAGAAAGGATAAACGAATCATGAATAAATCCCGAAAACTGGATGAGGCAGAAACGTTTACAGATTTTCAGCGGTTGCGGGAAGATTTCCCTATTTTAAAGGAAGTGTTTGAGAATCGGAAAGGGGAGCGCATTCCTTTAATTTATTTTGATAATGCGGCGACTACCCAAAAACCCCGGCAGGTGCTGGAAGCATTGAATCACTACTATTCTCATGTAAACGCCAATGTGCATCGTGCCATTCACAAACTGGGCGAGCGTGCCACCGAAGCTTACGAGAGCAGCCGCCAGCGGGTAGCGGAGTTTATTCATGCTTCCAGCGCGCGGGAAATTGTGTTTACCCGCGGAACCACCGAAGCCATTAACCTGGTGGCAGCGGGGTATGGCCGGAAGTTTGTTGGGGAAGGGGATGAGATTCTGGTAAGTGAGATGGAGCACCATAGTAATCTGATTCCCTGGCAACTGCTGGCGCAGGAGAAAGGGGCACGGTTACGTTTTATCCCCTTCCGGCCCGATGGCACGCTGGATCTCTCCCGGCTGGATGAATTGCTCACCGAGCGCACCCGGCTGGTGGCGGTAACCCACATGTCCAATGTGTTTGGCACCATCAATCCCGTGCGCCAGATTATTCGCAAGGCGCACGCGAAAAACATCCCGGTTCTGCTCGATGGAGCCCAGAGCGTTCCCCACCTTCCGGTGGATGTGCAGGAATTGGGATGCGATTTTCTGGCTTTTTCGGGACACAAAATGTGCGGGCCTACAGGAATTGGGGTGTTGTACGGGAAGGCGGAGCTCCTGGAGGCCATGGAACCGTATCAGGGCGGAGGCGAGATGATTCGTTCCGTCTGGTTCGACCACGCCACCTGGAACGACATCCCCCATAAATTTGAAGCAGGTACTCCTAACATCGCCGGTGCGGTGGGACTGGCTGCAGCTATGGATTATCTGGATCGGGTGGGAATGGAAGCCATTACCCGGTATGAGCAGAAGCTCACTACCTATGCCCTGGATAAAATGCAGAAAATTCCCGGAATGCGCATTTTTGGGCAGGCACCCGAACGCGGTGGAGTGATTTCCTTCTACCTGGGGAATATTCATCCCCACGATATGGCGCAATTTCTGGATTACCGGGGAATTGCCGTACGAGCCGGGCACCATTGCGCCCAACCGGTGATGCGCAAACTGGGAATTCCCGCTACCACCCGCGCCAGCTTCTATTTCTACAATACCTATCAGGAAATCGATCATTTTATCGAAGCGCTTTATCAGGCAAAGGAGTTTTTTAAAGATGGAATTTGATGAACTCTATCAGGAAATTATTCTGGATCATTATAAAAATCCGCGCAATTTTGGAGAAACCTGTCCCCATTGCGCTTCCGTGGAACTGGATAATCCGGTGTGTGGCGACCATGTGGAGCTGCATCTGCTGGTGAATCCCCGGGGGGAAGTGGAAAAGATCACCTTTAGCGGAAGCGGTTGCGCCATCAGTATGGCTTCGGCCTCGATGATGACCGAAGTGGTGAAAGGGAAGACCTTGCCGGAGGTTAAACAAATCATCCGGGATGTCCTGGCCGTATTGCGGGGCGAGAAGGATGCGGCGGTGCTGGAGGAATATGGCGATTTGACCGCGTTGCAGGGGGTTTCCCAATATCCGGTACGGATTAAATGTGCTACGTTGGCCTGGCATGCCCTGGAGGATGCTTTGCAGCGAGCCAGCGAACAGAACAACGCATGAAATCCTGTTTCAGGAAAAAAAATCCATTCTTGCTATATATCCTTTCCGTTTTTTACTTTTCCAGCGACGTAGGTGGAATACGGAGTGGTAAGAAGCTTAAAAAGGCTTATTTTATGGGAAATTTAAACATCGTCTGTAACCTTCCTGCCGGAATCCATCAATACTTAATTCATAAAAAGATAAAAAGTTCATAACATTCTGGAGGAATGCATGAAAAACGTTCTCATTCTGGGTGCCGGCCTGGTGGCAAAACCAATGGTGCATTATTTACTGGATCAAAAGGATGTGGAAGTCACCATTGCAACACGAACACTTTCGAAAGCCGAGAAGATTTTAGAGGGCAGGAGCAATGGAAAAGCCGTCCAATTAAACGTGGAAGATGAAGCGGCGCTGGAAGAGCAGGTTAAACATGCTGATGTAGTGGTGAGTTTGTTACCTTATGTTCATCATGTGAAAGTGGCAAAGCTTTGTTTAAAGCATGGTAAACCGATGGTCACCACCTCCTATGTCAGTGCAGCCATGCAGGAACTGGATGCGGAAGCGCGAGAGAAGGGGATTTTATTGCTCAACGAAATTGGTCTGGATCCGGGTATCGACCACATGTCGGCCATGCGGATTATTGATAATGTGCATCAGCGGGGAGGTAAGATTCTTGCTTTTAAATCCTATTGCGGTGGGCTTCCTGCACCCGATGCGGTGGATCCCTGCTGTAAATACAAATTCTCCTGGAGTCCCCGTGGGGTTTTAATGGCTGGTCGTAATGATGCCCGGTTTTTGCAGGACGGAAATGTTGTGGAAATTGATGGGAAAGAATTGTTCAAACATCATTGGCCCATTCAGATTGAGGATCTGGAATTGGAGTATTATCCCAACCGGGATTCCCTGCCGTATATTGAGCTTTATGGGATTCAGGAGGCAAAAACCATGTTTCGCGGCACACTACGCTTCCCGGGCTGGAGCCGGATGATGTATGCCATCAGTCAACTGGGATTACTGGAAGATCATCCTCAAATCGAGAGTAAAAACAAAAGTTACCGGGAGCTGGTAGCGGAAATTGTGGGGATGTCCCCGGACAATTTGCGTGAGGAGATGGCGCAAAAGTTGAATCTGAATCCCGATGATGAAGTGCTCAATCGGTTTGCCTGGCTGGGATTTTTCTCTGACGATCGGTGCGAGCAGGAAACCATCACGCCGATTGATTTTCTGACTTCTTTAATGTTACAGAAATTGCAGTACCAGAGTGGCGAACGAGATATGATTGTTTTGTACCACGATTTTATTGCAGATTTCCCGGACAAACAGGAACATATTACCTCCACATTAATTGATTATGGGATTCCCAATGGGGATACCTCCATGTCCCGTACGGTCTCGTTACCGGCAGCGATTGCGGTAAAACTTATTCTGGAAGGAAAAATACGGGAAGTGGGGGTAAAAATTCCGGTTATTCCCGAAATTTACCATCCGGTACTGGAAGAATTGGAGCGTTTGGGAATAGTGTGCAAAGAGCGCACCGAAGTGTTGCCGAAGTGATTGGTCTCTCTCAATAAAACTTGACACTGCAGGGCGGATATGTTATATTTGCCCTGCATTTTTGCCGGAGTGGTGGAATTGGCAGACGCGACGGACTCAAAATCCGTTGAGGGTGACACCTCGTGAGGGTTCGAGTCCCTCCTCCGGCACTAACAACAATCTTCGGGTGACACCTCGTGAGGGTTCGAGCTGAAAGGCTCGTTTTACGAGAGCCTTCCTCCGACACAAATTATGAAATTTTGATAGCACCTCGTATGGATTATTGATTGGTCAAAAATAAATCAGAAATTTTTATATTTTCTGAGAATATTTCAGAACAGCGGAATTGGCAGACGCGACTCGTAAAACGAGTTGAGGGTGAAACCTCGTGAGGGTTCGAGTCCCTCCTCCGGCACAAAATCAATAGTTTTTATTATTTTTAGTGAGGGTTCGAGCTGAAAGCCTCGTCCTACGAGGCCGCAGGCCTCGTTTTACGAGGGCCCTCCTCCGGCACAAAATAAAGCAAATTGCCCATTTAATCTACTTTTTTTATTTCAGGATAATTTCCAATGTACTATGTTTACATCCTGAGAAGCAAAAAAGACGGACAGTTTTACGTAGGGCAAACTAACGACCTTTCCCGACGGGTATGGCGACACCAGCAGGGTTATGTGCGTTCCACCCGGCATCGCCGTCCCATGGAATTGTTGTTTTATGAAGAATACGAGACCCGCTCCGAGGCGATGAAGCGGGAGAAGTTTCTCAAATCAGGGGCAGGTCACGAATACCTGAAAAAGAAATTGGCAGAGGCAAAGCGGACTTCGGAAGATCTTTCTTCAGGATCCTCGAATGAACTAAAATAAATTAGAAATTTTCATCTTTTCTGAAAAGATTTCAGGGCAACGGAATTGGTAGCCGCGACTCGTAAAACGAGTTGAGGGTGAAACCTCGTGAGGG
>JALWDQ010000874.1:0-2341 GCA_027039625.1 Calditrichia bacterium
AAAAGAGAACTTCCCGGTGCACATTCGAATTATTCGTACCCATGGGATAAAAACTCTGTGAACGTTCGGGCTCGGCGCTAAAAGAGGCTGCGTAAAAATGCAGTGTCAATGGAATATTTATTCATTGTCATTCAAAGTAAAATATAGCCCCGAGCTTCCAGCTCGGGGAACTTAAGGCCCAAACTACAAATTGGGCTTTAGCCCAATTTTAGGCTAAAGCCTGATTTTGAGAGAAAGATTAAATAATCCACGAGCTGAAGCTCGTGGCTATAATAAAAAACAGTGCAAATTGATATTATTTAATGATTTCCTTGAATTTTAGGGTTTATGAAAATGCAAAGATACAAAAATATTCCTGTGTTGTTGACTTAATGATGTGGTCATAGAGTCCGTAGAAAAACACAAAATTCAGGTAAGAAATAAAAATAATTCTACGTTCTTTTCTGCTACAGTTTTGCATAAATATGGTAAATTGCAATATACATGTTATTGATTAAATATTTTTCTGATTTTCATTTTTACACAGCCTCTAAAATCTTTAGGCTTTTTAATTTTTATGAATTCCTGGAATAAAAGTAAAAAGAGGAAGGAGAGGAAGAAAAGTGGTTTGAAGGATTCAGGAATGATGAACATTATTTCAACCTGGAACAGATTGTGTGAGTTTTGAATTTTTTAATAATTTGTGAGTTATCGGTGAATAATGATGAACAAAACAACAGGCGATAGAGATGGAAAAATCGGATGTACAGGAATTGCACCGGAAGTTGATGGCCATTCAGAAAGAGATTGACCGTTTGAAACGGGAAGAATCCCACGTGGAGCGGGAACGGTTGCTGAAGATGATTGATGCCGAACTTCTGGATGCCATTCACAACATAGAAAATTTGCTGAAAGAATTGTAATTAGGCATGGCACGCTCAAGGTTTCAGGAGAAGCTGCGGTTAGCCCGGCGCTACAAAGAGCAGGGAGCGTATCCGGAAGCAGCGGAGGTGCTCCGGGAAGTACTGGCGGAACATCCAGACCAACCCGCCGCCATGGTGAGCCTGGCCGATGTGTACTATCATCAAAAGCGCTATCCGGATGCCATTCGCCTGTTACAGAAGGTGTTGAATAAGCAGCCTCGCCATCCCTTTGCCCTGTATTTAATGGGACTTATTGCTTACCGCCAGAATCGAACCGGTAAGGCAAAAGAATATTTCGAGAAGGTTCTGGAGCTCAATCCCGGGCATCTTTCCAGCTTAAAGATGCTGGCATTGTTGCGCATCAGGGAGGATAAATGGAAGGAGGCCTGGGAATTGCTCCAGCGGGCGCTGCGGCAGGCACCGGACGATCCCTTTTTGTTGGTGCAGATGGCGCGGGTGTATCAGCATCAGGGAAAATTCCCTGAAGCACTGGAACTGCTGGAAAAAGCCGAAAAATTGGGCTCGGGAACGGATTTTACCCGGAAACATATTTTACAGCTTCGGGCGCAACTTAGCGGAAAAACACCCGAGGAAATCTCCCGGCAAATGGCTGAAGAAGGTCCTCCGGAAGAGGAACAGTCCCGGGCAAATCTGTGGGAGTTAAAAGCCGAGGAGTTGCAAAAAGCCGGGAAACTTCCGGAAGCAATTGACGCCTACCGGGAGGCGTTACAATATACCCCGGAGAACGATTTCCTGAAGCGAAAACTGGCCTTCCTCTACAAAAGAATGGGAGAACTGGAAAAAGCGGAAGAACTCCTGGTGCCGTTGTTTCTTAAAGACCCTGCCGATCCCATCATTCGCAACAGTTTGTACACCCTCTATCGTGAGCGGGATCACCTCGACGGCTGGCTGGAGATTTTGAAAGCAGCACTGGAGTTGCATCCCGAACAGAAACAGTTGTTCGGTTTACTGCGGAAATTCCGCCAGGAGGTAGATGCCCTGCGCTCCTTAACCCTGACGACCGAAGTGTTTGAAGCACAAATCCAGCAAGTGGAATACCACGAGTTACCTTTTTTAAAGCCCGGGAAGGAGGTCCAACCGTTTCACCAATTTTTTGTGCATTTGCTCCTTTCCCAGCAGGAGGTTTTCCCTTTTGAGCTTTTTTATGAAAAGATCCGCTACGATGTTAAGCTGAAGCGGAAAATTCGCAAAAAGTGGAATAGTGAGTATTTTCGTTCTCTTTATCAGTTCTGGATGTTCTGGGTGCATTTTTATTTGCAGAGCCGGGAAGTTGAGGAGATTCCTGAAGCAATGTACCGGATAAAACCCCGGAATAATTATGCTCCCGTGTGCTGGACGGTACAGGAACGGGAGGTGTTATTCGAGCTTTTGGAAGCGGGAGGAAGAAAGAAAAAAGAAATCGTCAAGCAGCGGCAAGG
>JALWDQ010000875.1:0-7224 GCA_027039625.1 Calditrichia bacterium
AGGACGTTTCAGGCTGTGAGGAAGATGGTGATTCGGAGGTAGCGACCCGAGGCACAGGAGTGCCGAAGAACGCGGCGTGACCCCGTTTCGGTAACCGGGAATCACGCCCTTCCGGGGGTAAGTTGACGCATCACGTCAGGAAAGGCATCCGGGCCAGCCCGCGTCGGCAGCGCGCTTTCGCGCTCCCGGTTCTGTAAGCGGGGCGGGCCCGGGTGCTTTTTGTCTGTGTCTTCGCGGGTGTTTCGGTGGGTCTGACCAGGCACGAGCTACTGCCGGACGCATTGTGGGGACCGGACACTACGTACGAAACGAGATAGATTTTCCCCGAGGAGTTGACGTGTCAGTTCTCGCCTTTTTGGGAGTGTAACAGTTTGGGGACTGAGACGTTGACACTCTAAGCCCAGGGGCTTAGAAAGTTACGGCGGGAAAGCGGAGCACAGACATGGCTTACAGACAGCTCTCTTACGACGACCGGGTCCGGATTTACATTCTGCGGAAAGAAGGCTACTCCATGCGCCGTATCGCCAAGCTCCTCGGAGTGGACCCCTCGACCGTGAATCGAAAGCTCCAAGCCCAGTTCTTCTTCGCTCATCCCTACGCCGCCTGGGAACAGGGCCTCAATGAAAACACCAACTACCTCCTCCGATAGTACTTCCGGAAGCGTCACCCGCTTCATGCCTGCCCCCAGAACCAACTCAAGGAGACCCAAATGAAACTCAACACACGGCCCAGAAAGTCACTCAGCTTCGCTACTCCCGTCGAACTCTTCTACTCTTCCCTCGTTGCACTTGGAACCTAAATGCACAGTCGGAAATCAAGGCCCGGAATCGCCTGGTCATATCAAAGATCCTCGTATGGTTTTGCCTCAGGTCTCGAGATCTTCCGCACTCTCCGCCAGGATGATCCTCAATGGCTCCAGTGCGCCGACCGAAACACGTTCGTTCCGGGCCATCTCTTCCAGTTTTCCCAGCATGGCTCTCACCGACGTTTCTCTACCCTCCCAGGGAGCATAGCAAATCGGGTCCAGAAATCCTAACACTTCGTAGCGCACCGGAACTAGAAACCCGACTCAAACTACCAAGAATGCCTTCCCGAGCACCGCCGACTCACTCTCTCTGCGAAATTGCCTAGCCAAAGCCGGTCAATACAAATCGGCATCGGCTAGCCGCAGATATCGGCAGTTCATCCCCAAGCTCTCTCCCCGATCATACGCGAAAAGTTCTCAATGACTAGCATCTCCAGCTCCAACTGCGCGTTTCGCTCCAACACCGCCAACCGCTCGTTCACTCGGTCTGCCAGCTGCTTAGCGAAATCTTCAACCGAGAAACCTCTTTCTTCGAGTAGCAAAATCGGCGTCGAAGTAAGATGGGCGCGATCGTGTTCCACGTCCGCCAGGTCCTTGTAAAATAGGTCCATACATCGAAAGCAACGACCTGCCTCTACCAGATTTTCGACCCTTCCGAGCCCCAACGCTACACACGGCAAAATGACAAACACATCCATATCACTGGAACGTATGTGGTAATTCCTATGGGCAGAAGAATAGGCATCTTCTATACTTTTAGCCTCAGCCAGCTCGCGTATGGTTTCCTGTTCCGCCACCTGAATATAGACCATCTTTTTCACGTGATCGGAGAACACGGAAAGATATCGGGATTCCGCCGTATCAAGTATAGCCCAGACTGTTTTTGCCAACAACGCAAGTAACAGCCCCTTTTCTTCTTTATCCATGTTCAGATCATCATTGAGGTCATCACACGCCGCCGTGAAACGGTCGATATCCCGAGACAATCTGTTTAATTCTTCCGGATAGTGCCTACCAAAAGCCTGTACGGCATACTCTGTACGGTTGCTTTTTCTCCTGCTCTGAAACTTCCCATCCAAGAGCTCCGTGGCTAAACTCAACACCAAATTGCAGCGCTCTGAAAGAACAACACCAGACTCACGGTCCAACTGATTGAATATGTGCATTATGCCTTCCCCACTAAAACATGATCACCAGTGGGACAACTTCATGCCATTTTCTAAATCCACGCAATACGGTACACAAACTGTTCCATGGATTACATGACACCTCCTCCGTTGTTTCTTTGCCTGTAGCAACGCTACCGCGGCTTTGCTACAGTTACGATGGCTAATACGTTTTTCATACCACATTCTCCCATTTCTCCTCATCCAGTAGATTCAGAGATACCCACCTTAAACCATCCTCATATCCTGTTGCAATTAGACTATCAAAAACACCGTCATGCGGTTCCCACGGCTCCAGATAATTCGCACGACCAGGTCTATGTATATTCGTAACCCCCGCGTCCGATAAAGCATACGCTATATCCATCAATCTTTTTTCATCACCTGCTGCAACCACTGCCGTCTGCAGAAGATTTCCGTGCTTTTCCAGTTCTTTTCCAACCTTCTGTACGTTATCAAATGGTACTACGTCGACGCTTCTGCACAATATATACGGTGGGTTGAAGTCGTTCGTGACCCTTACAAAATGTGTATGACTACTATCCATTATAACATCATATCCTCTGAGCCTATAAACGAGAAATTCTTCAGCCTTTAACTGCCTATCGAACCTACTGCCTAGCACCCCATACTTATCCGCAAATTCCTTAAGCGCTTCGTTTATGGCTATTGCGAACTTTTTTGCATCTTTTTCATCACCATAAACAAACACCGTCTTTACATTAAAGCATGCATATCCGTCCCATGCACCAACATCCGTTGCAAGTTTGCGAACAATATCGTCATTAGTCATACCCTTATCGACCAACCCCACACCAACTTTATGCCCATGACCCACCATTCTTGCTCTACTTCCCAGTTTTCCTCTTACATTCTGCACTGTTTCATCTGAACCCATAACATCCATAAAAACCCTGCCCGAGTAGAGCCTTCTTTCCACCTCTTCATCGCCACCCTTCCAATAGCCAACAGCAAATGTCTTTCTGAACTCCGGATCTTCCTTCCCTATATCATCCGCGTAAAGCAAAAGCGATAGAGGCTCTTCGCCTGAAGCCTTAACGATCTGAGGAAGACCAACTAGACCCATGCTCAGTGGCAGCGCCGTGTATCCCAGAACATTACCCGAGACCACGTGCACAACCATCTCCGGAGGTTTGTGCTTTTTGATTCTAGCATTTCCAACAGCCTTCAGATATCCATGTTCGTTCACCGGAAGGAATTTGTCATGATTGCGATCTCTGAGTCTCCCTCTGATATGTGCTGTTACGTCAAGCATATCCTTAAGGTCAGAGAACCATTCAAACACAGGAAAGCCGAAATCTCTTATCGTTTCCCTACCGTATCCGGCTATTTGGGACAACGCACTAACTGTTTCATCACTGCCGTGCTTTTCAGACCATGCTCTGTTGATCTTTTCCATGACTTTTCTAGCCCTCTCGATGGGTGAAATACGTCCGAAATAGACATGCGCGTGTCTTCCTATTGACTCTATGATATGGCCAACATTTTCTTCTGTTACGGCGGGTATGATAATCTCTATGTCACCAAAAGTTAGTGCGATCTTATCTTCTTCGGGTACATTCGGGTCGTTGAACTCAAATGTTCTCTTCATATCACCTCACTCCATGAGACATCTCAAACGCGCACCCTCTTTCGTCCTTACCCGCTCTCCTTATATACGTAAACCTCCTGAGAGAGCCATCGTCATACGCATCAACTACCCTTACTATATCGCTCTGCCTTACCGCCGCCCCCGCAAACCCTTCATGACCATAAGGGGTATACACAACGAATATCCCATCTCGCCCCGGGTTTGCAGGTCTGTTTTCCTCTACGTTCAATGCATAAGCCTTAACATTATCAGGCACCTCAAAAACAAAATCTCCATACTCATCATCCCACAGGCCGCGATATGCCGCGAAATTCTCTGTGAATGCGTAGACGTCCATTATGTGCTCTATTGGCACCCCAAGCCTTTCTTTCATATCTCGTATATATTCCCTTTTGCCTATCGGCTGACCTCGGAGCGTACCCTTTCTCCCGTTCCACCCACCAGCACCAGTGGTTATGTAAAGTCTATCCTCAAGATCATACTCCCTAGGCTCAACATATTCCACAACCATCGGATAAAGTAGCAGCACAGAAGCGCCAAATCCGAGGATTTTACCCTCTTCCTGAGCCTCGTCAAGTACTCTTTTAAACTCGTCTCTACCCATCTTTTTGAGTCTGGGCCCCTTAAGTCTCCCGAGAGCCTTCCCTATTAACATTGCAAGATAGTCCAGTTTCGCAGCGTAGTGAATGTCACCATACAATTCCCCGCTCGCTTCATGTATTAACGCTGCCTGAAGTATAGCATCTTTACCATCGCCCAAATTGAAGCGTCTGGATGTCTTCTTAAGGAAGTTCTCTGATGGAGAAAAGACTATGGTCACATCAGTCTTCGGAAAAAGAGAAAATGCTTCAAGATAGCTCCTTTTCATGAGTTCTTCATCCTTTGGTGTGCGGTAGACATAACTTGGGTCGCCACTGGTAGAACTTGAAACATTTCACCTACCAGCCAATTCCGTTTTTGAAAGCCGTCTAAAAAGATCATTCGATTTCTTGAAATAGTCTGCTGGCAAAGCAGGAATCCGATAAAGTTCTCCATTTGTGACAATGGGATGAATATCATTTTCGCTAAATTGGGAAAAATCGGCAACAAAATCTTTGTAGACCGGGAATTCTCGGATCTGCCTTTTCAAGGCATCTTCAAATATGAGATAGTATTCTTCCGGCATTTCACCCACCTTTCTCCGAATAAGTCCCAAGCCATAGTTCAAGAACTCTTTGACAAATATGGATTTTTGTCTACATCACTTTCTCTCAGACGCTCAGGAAAGCACTGTATCGTTTCCTAATCAGTTTTGCCAATCATCGTTAATTCATTCCCAAGCCCCCAACTCCCGATTTAGCACACTTTCGACCTCTGCCGGTTCCGTGACCTATTCTTCTGGCAAATCCCATGTGAAATCCTCCATGCTCGGCTGGTTCATCTTGAGGCAATTTTCCAAGTACTTTCGCCGTCTGTCTGGATCAGAAAGCATCTGCTTTAGCCAGTATTTTGCCTTGATCTCTTCCAGCAATGGCGCCATTCTCCGGACATAGCCCTCCATACCTTCATCGTGGTTCAGGGATTCCGCACAAAACCTCCCACTCAGCAACGCATGGCTGATGCCCTCCCCGCTCATCGGAGAAATCAACCCCGCCGCTTCCCCGATCAGAAAGATTCTACCATGTCCCAGATTCACATCCCTTGGATACCCCTTAGCTACAGGTCCAGAAGGAGCCGGCCGAATTTTCAATCCCCTCCCTAAGATTCCTTTTAGCATTTTGACAAAATGTTCTTTGGGACCACGCATATCTCTGCGCGGGGAGAAAGCAAATCCAGCTAGCAAATCACCATTTTTGGGGATTAGCCAGGAATAGAATGGAGAGACCGATGAGTGCCGGATGTAATAAAAATCATCCAAAGCCATACCGAAATCCTCGATATAAAATTGGATTCCGACATAGAAATGAGCTTTAGGAATGTTCAACATTCGACGCACACATGAAAAGATACCATCTCCACCAATTACCGCGCTTGTCCTTATTCTGTACTTCCGTCTAGTTTCGCGACTATAAACCGTCAGGACATATCCCGTAGAATCATTTCTCAAATCTCTCAGAATGCATCCATCATAGAGATCAAATCGTTGAGTTATCCTTTCCACCAACCGTGCATCAAAACGGGCGCGATGCACATTGTAAAGTTTCTTGGCAAATCGCACTGCAAGACGATTGTCCATGTCCATAAATACATACCCAAGTCGTGCTGGCTCAACAAAGATAGGTTGAGGAATTTCGGGGAGAAGCTCGACCGTCCTTTGTTTCAGCACCCCCCCACACGCTTTTCTTCGAGGAAGGAACTCTTTTTCAACGAGGGCGATCCGACCACCATTAACATTTGCGAGAAAAGAAAGTCCCGCCGGTCCGGCTCCGATTACGACAATATCATAGTATTTCATCTGCCTCTAAATCGCCAATTTCACACACTGCATCCCAGGCTTTGTTGGACACAGAGACTGTATCTCATAACACCATCATAATCAGAGGGATCCATCCTGTTCCTTGAATTTCCAACTGTGTCTGACAAATACTTCCTCCGCCATCCGGCGGAAGTTAGCAACTACAACAGCCTCACACTCGCCAATACCCCTATTTTTGAGTTCGTCAAAACGCAAGCCAACCCGTTCCCACAAATAACTCACGAAGGGTGCTAATTTCAAACCCTTATCTTGTAGGATCAGGATAGGGCTCAATGTTCCGTTTTCCCTATCATGTTCTGTATCTCGCATATCCTTGTTAAGTAGATCGACTGCCAGATACAACCTCCCGGCCTTCACAACCGCTTCCGGAGCGTAGCCAAATCTATCCATAGCACCAACCCTAGTGAAGACATCCAGAACCATACTTCGCACGAGATAGTTTTTGACAAGAATCTCTTCTAGCCTCGAGAGCCCAGAAGTTTGTTTCATGGTTTCGAGGAGTTCGTGTTCTGCCGCCTGGATATAGATCATCCTCCGTAAATGCAACGCCAGTTCCTCAAATCTCTCCCGGCTCTTGCTTTCTAGAATTTCCCAGAGATTGTGCGCAACAGACGCAATAAGAATCTGCTTTTCCTGAATTTTCATTGAATGATCGTCGTGTAGATCGTCACAAATGTCTGTGAAACGATCAATAAGTCGTGAAAACGACTCGACATTCTCTGGATAAAGATGTGCAAACGCTCTCCTAACAATGTCGGTACGGCTTCGTTTTCTGCCGCTTTTCTCCTTGTTTTCCAGCAGTTCGTCACCTATGCCCAGAACCCAGCGACAACGTTCCGCCAAACAAAGTCCAGTTTCTCGATCCCATTCGTCGAAAGCGTCGGGACCCTCGAGATGACCAACATGCCTGGTCCTGCCTTTCTCCCGTGCTTTGTTGGATGTTTTCCGCATATACCGTATGTCCCCAGCTACAATTTACGGCGCCTATCGTTTCAATGGAATATCCAACGATCGCTCGAACTGTTTCCACTGCAAATACTCGTCTATGCCTGCCCTATGCTCTAAATGACTTACCAAACGATCAAAGAAGTCATTGGAAGACACCACCTGGATGTGTTTGCGGATTTCGTAAAGCCTTTCGAATTCATCTCCCAAATAGTCTCTCAATAGCTTTTCGAATGGACGT
>JALWDQ010000876.1:0-2327 GCA_027039625.1 Calditrichia bacterium
CTGGAAATGGCTGGGAACTCTGTTCGCCATTTTTGCGGCAGTGGCGGCTTTTGGGATTGGAAATATGGTGCAATCCAATTCCGTGGCAGATGCCGTACAGGCAACCTTTCACATTCCCCTTTCCGTTACCGGAGTAGTTTTAATGGTCGCCACAGGACTGGTGATTATTGGCGGAATAAAGAGCATCGGTCGCGTTACAGGCGTCCTGGTGCCGTTTATGATTGTTTTTTACATGGGCGGAGCACTGGTGATTATTTTGTTGAAAATCTCTGCCCTTCCACAGGCTTTGTATCTGGTGGTAAAACAGGCGTTTACTCCTACTGCGGCTGCAGGCGGATTCCTGGGTAGCACAGTGATGCTGACCATCCGGATGGGAGTGGCACGGGGAGTGTTTTCCAATGAATCGGGTCTGGGAAGCGCTCCCATTGCAGCCGCTGCCGCCCAGACCAAACATCCCGTCACCCAGGCACTGGTTTCCATGACCCAGACCTTCATCGATACCATTGTGGTGTGCAGCATGACGGGACTGGTGCTCATCCTCACCGGAACCTGGAACAGCGGTAAAAACGGAGCGGAACTTACCTCTTTTGCTTTCCAGCACGGACTTCCCGGGCAATGGGGCAACATCATTGTGGCTACGGGACTTATTCTGTTTGCTTATTCAACCATTCTGGGATGGAGTTATTACGGGGAAAAATCCATCGAGTATCTGCTGGGAGAACGGGCGGTGATGCCTTACCGCGTGTTGTTTGTGATTTTTGTGGGTGTGGGTGCTATGCTGAAACTGGATCTGGTGTGGGCACTGGCCGATGTGTT
The DNA here is from genome assembly GCA_027039625.1 of Calditrichia bacterium. Lineage (GTDB taxonomy): Bacteria > Calditrichota > Calditrichia > RBG-13-44-9 > RBG-13-44-9 > JALXCH01. Next base: position 817 of record JALWDQ010000876.1, read on the forward strand.
CAATGGTTTAATGGCGTTCCCCAATCTAATTGGCCTCCTGGCACTTTCTCCCGTTCTGGTTCAGGAAACAAAAAATTATTTTCGGGATTTGTAAACTTCAACTGTGCAATGGTCGATTTTGCGTGTTAACTGCCTGTGTAAAGAATTTGAATCTGAAAATTTGCTCTTTTGAAGTCGTTCTTCAAGGATTTGCAGAGGAAAACGTGTACACCCGTTAATAATTCCTGCTAATATGGTTAAGTAACTGAAGCTTCTTACGAAAATATGAACGATAGGTAGTGTGTTTGGGTGGGAACAATGTTATTTTAAAAAGGAGGGAACATGCCTTCGTTACAAAAACGCGTCCTGATTGTGGATGATGAAGAAGACTTAACCTGGACGCTTTCCCGAAAGCTTTCCAAGGATAGCGATAAATTTCAACTCACCTGTGTAAACTCCGGGCGTCAGGCCATCGAAGCGCTGAACCAGTTGCCATTCGATCTGGTGATTACCGATGTGCGCATGCCGGAGGTCTCCGGACTGGAATTACTGATGGAGATTAAAGAGAAATATCCCCGCACCAAGGTCATTATCATGACGGCTTACGGTTCTTCCGATGTCCAGAAGGAAGCCACCGAACGGGGTTGTTTTCGCTACATCGAAAAACCTTTCGAAATTAACGAGTTACGGGAACTGATTCTGGATGCCCTCACGGAGAAGAAAGGATTTCGTGGGAGTGTATCGGATTTTCAGCTCTCCGATATTGTGCAATTGAACTGCCTGGGACGGTTGACCTCGGCGCTGGAAGTCCGGAATGAGCAGGAAGTGGGCTACATTTATTTTGAAGAGGGAAACATTGTTCATGCCGAAACCGGGTATCTGGAAGGGGAGAATGCCTTTTATTACATCATGACCTGGCAGGGAGGGGAATTTGCGGTGAAGCGCAATATGCAGGCCCCCAGGGAGACCATCCAGAAAAACTGGCAGAGCTTGCTGCTGGAAGCCATGCGGCGACTGGATGAATCCTCCGAAGGGATGCTGGAAGAGAAAGAAAGGGAGAAACGGCAGATCATTCACAAAATCCGCTGGGCACTGAATCCGCTGATTAAAATCCGGGGAGTGGATTTTATTCTGGTGCACAATCAGGCCGGTTTTCCCATCACGTTCTTACCCGATTCGGAAGAGGGAAATATCGAAGCAACTGAACTGGGAAATCAGATTTCCGTTTTTTTGAATGATGTGAAAAAGTTGCGAAAACATTTGCAGGCGCATCCTCCGGTATTCTGGGAGATGCGTTTTGGAAATCTGCTCCTGATTTCCCAGAAGGTTCCCAAACGCGATGCGTATATCTCCCTATTGGCAGATCCCGCCTCGAACATCGGATTGCTGCGCATCGAAATGAATCGGGCGGTGAAGGATATTCAACCGCTGGTTTAGAGAGAATTGATAATCTTTAATTGACTTTTGCAACCGCTGCAACCACTGAAATTTTAAACCACAGAATGCACTGAAGACACTGATTTAATTAAGAA
>JALWDQ010000877.1:0-7138 GCA_027039625.1 Calditrichia bacterium
AAAGAATGTTTTCAATTTTTGTCTAAATAATCATTAAATACTTTTCCTGCTAAACAGCATTATGTAAAAATTTTAAAAGCATATATTGCTTTAAATTTTATTAATACTTCAGCTTAGCTTTGTAATTATTTTTAACGGCATTCTTTAATATTTTTAATTTTATTTTCAAAGTTTCGGAATTCACAATGCAATCCGTTTATATTCCAAATTTGGGTAGTGTCCGAAATTTGCTAAAATGCCCAATTTGTATCCTGTTAATTTTAAATAATTAAGTATTTGAGCATAAAATTCTTCTGTTAATTGAGAAACCGCCTTAATCTCCAAAATAATTTTGTCATAACAAATGAAATCGGGTTTGTATGTTTGTTGCAATTGATGATTTTTATATTGAATTTTCAATGGTTTTTGAGCTACGAATGGAATATTTCTTAATTTAAATTCTATTTCCAGGCATTCCTGATAAACAGACTCTAAAAACCCATTGCCCATCTTATTATAAACCTCAAAACAAGCGCCCAGTATATTGTAACTTTCTTTTGAATAAATAATATTTTTCATTTCTATTTTCATTATTCGTGTCATTCGTGTAATTCGTGGTTACTAAGACAACCGGCAGTTGGGTTGGGGGTGTCCGGGCTTGGTCATCACCACCTGCCAGAGCTGGGTTTGACGAGCACGGAAGCCTCCTGCCGAGCTGAGCAAATAGTAGCGCCACATGCGGTAGAATCGCTCCCCGTATTTGTCTTTAAGCTCCGGCCAGGCTGCCTCAAAATTCCGGTACCAGGCCATTAAGGTGGGATCGTAATGCGGCCCGATGTTGTGCCAATCTTCCATTACAAACAATCCCTCCATAGCGCGACCCAATTGGGCAATGGAGGGCAGCATTCCGTTGGGGAAAATGTATTTTGTCGTCCAAGGGTTGGCGGTGGTTGTGCTAACGTTCCCTCCAATGGTGTGGAAAAAAGCAATCCCATCATCTTTCAGGGTACGATCCACCACTTCCATGTAAGTGCGATAGTTTTTATACCCCACATGTTCCATGATGCCGATAGAAATCACCCGATCGTACTTGCCCGTTACATCCCGGTAGTCCATCAGCTTGAGCTCCACGGGAAGTCCCTTGGCCATCTGCATGCCCAACTCCACCTGTTCTCGGGATACCGTTACCCCGGTTACTTTAGCCCCATATTTTTCTGCGGCGTAGATGGCGAACGACCCCCAGCCGCAACCCAGCTCCAATACCGTCATTCCCGGTTCCAGACCAATTTTGCGGCACACCAGATCCAGTTTTGCCTCCTGGGCTTCGTCCAGATTTTTGGCATTTTTCCAGTAAGCACAGGTGTAATTCATTCGTTTGTCCAGCATGCGGGTGTAAAGGTCGTTCCCCACATCGTAATGTTTCTCTCCCACCTCAAACGCGCGTCGTTTAGCTTGGAGATTAAAAATTTTGGAGCGCAAAATGTGCAGCTTTATTTTCCAGCTTCCTTTTACCGCTTCATCCAGGCGAGCCCGTAATATGCGGTCGAAAAATTGATCCAGCGCCTCACAATCCCACCAACCATCCATATAGGATTCCCCCAGACCCAGCGCATGATCGCGCAACACCCGTTCGTACAAATTGGAATTGTGCACCTGAATATCGTAAGGTTTGTCTCCGTTGATGGTAATTCCGGCAATGTCTAAAAGTTCACGAACAATGTGTTCTGCTTTTTTCGATGCCATGATGATTCTCCTCCTAAATTCTGCTAGCCTACATTTTAAGCGTTTTTAAGGAAATTTTCAATTCATGGAAAAATTTTTTGTTCCCATGCACGAAAAATCCGGAAGAACCGTTGTTTAATTTCCAAAATGTTGAAAACACCCGTTTGCCCATTGGGACGTAAAATGGACAATATATAATATTGTAGTGGGAATACGAAATTCATAATTTTCTGTAATTATATAACTTAGACCATATTGTTGTTCAATTTGGGTTAAGAAATTTGGTGACCACCGCCAAAATGTTGTCCCGAATGGGACAATTGAAAAAACGATTTCTCTGTGGGGGAAATAATGGTTGTAATAAATTTCATCCCGTCCCCTTCGGGACGGGTATTGGTTGGGGGTATTCCGTTCCCACAAATGAATTTGTGGGCTAGGTACTAGCTGCATACCGTCCCTTGCGGGACGGTTAATTGGGTTGATTTATGGGCTATTGGCATACCATCCCTGCCGGGACGGATTTAGGTGCCGGTTGTTCAAATGCCCATCGCGGAGCAATTGGATGCTCATGAGCTCATCCGCTCGTACCATAGGGAACCGTTCGGTCAGAGTCCTATCCACTCATCCGCTGGATCCTGTGGACAGAGCCCGTTTCGGGCAGGATCCTTCGGATATTCCACTCGCAGAGTCTAAAAAGGAGTTCTAAGGATCTACGTACAGGAGGATGTGCACGGTCAGCATCCTACCGGATGGCCCATATTTTAAATATGGGAGTAATTTGAAATTCATAAGTTGTTTTTACTTTTGCTGATGCATAAACGGTATCCCCCGGGACATAACTGGCACAATTGTGCCAGTTTCGGCACAACCACAGTCGTTATTTACCTTTTTTTCCACCAGCTTAATTCGTATATTTTCAAAAGGATAGAAAATTTTTCTCCCTTTGCCATATTTCCTGGCATAAAGGTTGTTAAAAATAAAGTAACTTCAGTTTAACCCAAAAACGAAGGTCTATCCATGGAAAAACAAAATCTGCAATTCGACCCGAGTATGGATCAAAAAGTTGTTGCCGTGATCAAAGGTTTAATTCTGGATGCAACCCGTAAGGCCAATTCCGGGCATCCGGGCGGCGCCATGTCCTCTGCCGATATGGCTTATGTACTGTTTAAAGACTTCCTGCGCTTCAGTCCCGATAACCCGGATTGGTTTAACCGCGATCGCTTTGTCCTCTCTGCCGGGCACGAATCCATGCTGCTTTATTCCCTGCTCACATTGATTGGTTACCTGACGCTGGATGATTTAAAAGAATTTCGTCAATTCGGGAGCTTAACCCCGGGGCACCCGGAAGCGGATTTAACTCCCGGGGTGGAAGCTACTTCCGGTCCGCTGGGGCAGGGCGTGGGCATGGGCGGTGGCATGGCCATTGCCGAGGTGCTGCTGCGTGCTCTGCTGGGCGATGATGTGATGAACCACTACACCTACGTTCTGGCTGGGGACGGAGATTTACAGGAACCGGTGGCGCTGGGTGCTTCTGCCATTCTGGGACATCTGAAAATCGGGAAATTGATTATGTTTTACGACCGCAACCGGATTCAGATTTCCGGTCCCACTTCCCGGGCAGATAGTACCGATATTGCCACGGTATTCCGGGGATTCAACTGGCACGTGCAGGAGATTGACGGCCACAACCACGAGCAAATCCGCGCCGCCATCCTGGCCGCCCGGGAGGTTAGCGACCGTCCCAGCCTGATTATCGGAGACACGGTAATGGCGAAGGGTGCTGCCACACGCGAAGGCGACCACGAAACACACGGCGCACCCCTCCCACCCGAAGAAATTGCCGCCACGAAAGAAAAATTGGGACTTCCTCCCGACCAGACGTTTTATTTACCGGAAGATGTGCTGGATTACTTCCGCCAGCGCTTTCCGGAATTACGAAAAGCCGAGCGGGAATGGAATACCCGGGTAGAGGAAAAGTTACATTCCGACTCGCAATTCAAAGCCCTGTGGGAGGTGGTGAAGGAAGGGAAACTCCCCGAAAAGTTTGATTTACCGCAATTCAACCCGGGCGATTCCGTGGCTACCAGGGGTGCTTTTGGCAAAATACTGGCCGCACTGGCCGACCAGGTACCCAATCTGGTGGGTGGTTCCGCCGACCTGGAACCCTCCAATGCAACCCGCGCTTTTATGGAGAAAGTGGGCGATTTTGGTCCCAACAATCCCACCGGGCGCAATTTTGCCTTTGGGGTACGGGAATTCCCCATGGGAGCGTTGCTAAACGGAATGGCACTGCACGGTGGGCTGCGTCCCTTCGGGGCGACCTTCCTGGTATTTGCCGATTACGAACGCCCCGCCCTGCGATTAAGTGCCATGCAGCACGTTCCGGTGCTCCACGTATTTACCCACGATTCGTTTTACGTGGGGGAAGACGGGCCAACCCACCAGCCGGTGGAGCATCTGGCTTCGCTGCGAGCCATTCCCAATTTTGTGGTACTGCGACCGGCAGATGCCACGGAAACTGCCGCGGCCATGGAAGTCGCGCTGGCCGAGAAAAAACGTCCCACGGCACTGATTCTCACCCGGCAAAAATTACCGGTGCTGGATCGCTCGCAACTGGCTCCGGCCGATGGCGTCCGTCGCGGCGGCTACATCATCTACGGTAAAGAGAACGAAACTCCGGACATTATTTTGATTGCCACCGGTTCCGAGGTACACCTGGCTCTGAATATTGCCCGGGAACTGGAACAGGAATTCAAAGTGCGGGTGGTTAGCATGCCTTCCACGGAATTATTCGACGAACAACCGCGGGAATATCGCCACAAAGTGCTACCTCCCGAGGTGGAATTCCGTGTGGCTCTGGAAGCAGGAGTGACGTTCGGCTGGGAAAAGTACACCGGATGCCACGGGTTTGTGTACGGCTTGAATCGCTTTGGTAATTCTGCACCTTACAAAAAACTGGAGGAAGCGTACGGGTTCACTCCCCAGCATCTGGTTCCGCTGATTCGGGAAAAGTACGAGCAGTATCGCGAACAGAAAGGATGAGCAAATTTCCCGGAAGGTGAAGCTTCTTCAAAACACGATGAATAACCATCTGGAGAAATAACGGTTCTATCCACTGCAGGAAAATAAAAGCCACCGTGCAGTGTTTGCGAGCCTTCCGGATATTTCGAGCGTTGGGAACGGTAGTGAACCTGAATGGAGATTTCACAATAATTTCAACCATAAAAAGCATGAAAAAAAGGAGGTCTGAACAATGCCATTAACTACCCCTAAAGAGATTTTTCCCAAAGCCTACGAAGGCCACTATGCAATTGGGGCTTTCAACGTAAACAATATGGAAATATTGCAGGGCATCATGTGGGCGGCAGAGGAAGAGAAATCGCCGGTGATTCTGCAAATTTCCGCCGGTGCGCGTAAGTATGCCGGGCACAACTACATCATCAAAATGGTGGAAGCGGCGGTGGAAGAAAGTACGGTACCGGTGGTTCTGCATCTGGATCACGGGGCGAATTTCGAGATTTGCAAGGAAGTGATTGACGGCGGTTTCACCTCGGTGATGATTGACGGTTCCCATCTGCCCTACGAAGAGAACATTGCCATCACCAAAAAAGTGGTGGATTATGCCCACGAGCGGGGCGTATGGGTGGAAGCCGAGCTGGGCCAACTGGCGGGAATTGAGGAGCATGTGGTGGCCGAAAAAAGCGTTTTCACCGATCCCGACCAGGCCGTGGAATTTGTGGAGCGTACTGGCTGCGATTCTCTGGCTATTGCCATTGGTACCAGCCACGGCGCGTACAAATTTTCCGGCGAGCCCAAACTGGATTTCGACCGGTTGAAAAAGATTACGGAACTGCTTCCGGGATATCCGCTGGTTCTGCACGGGGCTTCTTCGGTGCCGCAGGAATTTGTGGAGATGGCGAACAAATACGGTGGTAAAATTGCCGGAGCCCGCGGAGTACCGGAAGAGATGCTGCGCGAAGCAGCGAAATACGGGGTGTGCAAAATCAACATCGACACGGATATTCGGCTGGCCATTACGGCAACGGTGCGTAAAGAGTTGTGGGAACATCCCGAGAATTTCGATCCCCGCAAATTTTTAGGCCCGGCCCGCGATGCGGTAAAAGCGATGGTACAACACAAAATCCGAAATGTACTGGGTAGCTCTAATAAAGCCTAATCTCCGGATTCCGGGAACGGTGGCCATCCACCCTTCCCGGAAAAACCCGACACGTTAAAAGAAACGAGGAAACCATGATTTACATTGCACCTTCCATCCTTTCGGCGGATTTACTCAAGCTGGAAGAGCAGGTTCGTCTGGTGGCAGAGAACGGGGCGGATTTCATCCACATCGATGTCATGGATGGGCATTTTGTGCCCAACCTCACCTTTGGGCCCAACATGGTAGCTGCCGTCAAACGGATTACGGATATTCCGCTGGACGTGCATTTAATGATTTCCAACCCCGACCAGTACATCGACCATTACGTGGATGCCGGGGCGGATATTTTAACGGTGCATCAGGAAGCCTGTGTGCATCTGCACCGCACTATTCAGAACATCCACCAGCACGGCATTAAAGCAGGAGTTTCGCTGAATCCCGCTACAAGCTTGAGCACCATTGAGGATGTGATTGCCGACCTGGACCTTCTGCTGATCATGACGGTGAATCCCGGTTTCGGGGGACAGAAATTCATTCGGCAGGGGCTGGATAAAATTGCGCGGGCTCGCAAGATGATTGACGCCAGCGGCAAAGCGGTGTATCTGGAAGTGGATGGGGGAGTGAATCCTGACACTGCCGCCGAGGTGGTGCGCAGCGGAGCAAATGTACTGGTTGCCGGAAGTGCCATTTTCCGGGCTCCGGACATCGTCCGGGCAATGCAGAACATTCGTGAGGCAGCGAACAAGGCGGAAGCCGGAGGAACGCTGGTGTAATCATCCGGAATATTCTTCTCCGGGACGCGGATAGCGCTCTGTTCAGCGTATTCCGGCAAGCTCCAGCGAATGCGGTACGAATACCATGTCACGAAAAAGAAACACCAAACATCCGGATCCGGGAAAAACCGGTTTCCAGAAAAATCAATTGAGGGGTCTCTAAAAATCTTCATCCTACACCAGCAGCGGAACGCTTAATTACGATACCTCCGGACTACTGGAAAATCTATTCATAAAAAGATAAAAAAGCAGACAGTGCAGCAGAACACTTATTTAAAAATAAATTTAAAAAGATGTGAATAATAAGTAGCATATTAACCAAAACAATGTAAACAATTTAACGGCAAAACCAGACATTTTGAAAACCTGATAATTTTCACAAGTTCAGGATGTTGCATTCAACGAAAAAGAAATTGAACCACATAAATAACGGAGAACAAATCATGGTAAAAGAAGCACCCCAGAGGAATCTGGCCTTAGATCTGGTTCGGGTTACCGAAGCTGC
>JALWDQ010000878.1:0-2309 GCA_027039625.1 Calditrichia bacterium
CAGCGCCGGAGTTACCGCCACCGTACCGCTGGCATCCTTCAGGAAGGTGTACGCAGAGACGTACCAGGGATGATTGAAACTGCCCAGAATCTGCTGGAGTTCCGCAAGGGAGAGGGCAAATTCGAATCGGTTGGCACCCAGCGCGGCGGTATTTAAAACAATATTACTCCCAAACTGCGCCGGATCTCGCTGTATCATCAACCGATTTTCCGTGTTGGGGTCGAAATTGGGATCGTGGGGATTGGCCAGAGTGAGGTACACCCCATACCCGTTCCACTCCCGAACCAGCATATTGACCCCGGCTTCTGCCGGTACCGGCATCCCGCTGGTATTTTCCATGAGGTACAATCCCACGCGGGTAGCAAAATCCAGTTCTCGCAGCGCAATGGAGAATTTCAGCGAATCGTGCGCGGGGGTGACCTGCAAACGAAATTCAGTGAAGTCGGTTGCTCCGGGAACCACCCCGGAAGGTTCCTGGTAACTCCCGGTACCGGTGTTATCCTTCACCGCATCCAGCACCCGAAGGCCATCGTAACCGGAGGGATACACGCCAAAATGAATCATGGCGGGACGAAAATCCACATCCAGGCTGTCCCGGGCGGTGATTTGCAACAGATGATTTCCCTCCGCTACCCCATTCAAACTGCCATAAATAAGTCCCGTGCTGGCATCGTACTGATACGCCACATTGCTGCCATCCAGCAGCACCTGAATGGTACTGGCATTTACCCCGGAAAAGGAAACACCCGGTTGCACCTGCGCCTGAAATGCGATGCCACTGCCACTGGAGAAAATTTCCCCCTGCTGCGGTTCCAGATGGTAAAAATACCCGGCGCTGTCCGGATAAAAATAGAGCATGGAGTTGTTGTGATCGGCGGAATTCATGTGCGGATTATCCGGATCGTTAATCCAATCCTCATTACCCAGACCGTTTACATGGTACTTGTACTGAAGCACCGTATTGTAGGGAATTTCCAGACGCCGCCCCAGCACATCCGGATTACCGGTGCTGTACAGCGTGTCCGCCCCCTGGCTTCCCCAGCCATTGAAGGTGCCTTTGATTAATCCAAACGTTACCGGTGCATTCAGATAATTCAGGAAATAGCTCCGGTTGTCCAGCAGAAACACGTACGGATACAGCCGCTGGATAACCTGTTCCAGAATAATATTCCAGTTGCTCCCCCCCACATTGTGCGCCCAGTTGGGGCCAAAGGATTGCGGCGGCCCGTCGTTAAACACATAGTGCAGGGAATAGATGGTGGAATCCGTGGGGATTCGGATGTACCACACCGTTCCGGAATAAAGGGACATGGGGGAACGAGCCGCAATTCCATCGGGGGCCAGGACGGTTCCCGGCGGCCAGAGGTATTGGGGCGGTGCCTGCCAGTTGCCGGTTCCCAGTTCATTCACTCCCCAGTGAATGGTTAAGGTGCTCACATTGTTGGGCATCTCGGGATTCTGGGTGGGATCGAAGTAAATGGTGATGGTATCTCCCGGTACGGGATTCGCTGGTTCCCACCAGCTTCCATTTTGCCCGAAAGCGGTGAGGGTGAACAGTATCAGAAAAATCATCGATTTCATCTTCATGGAAAAAACCTCAATTTTTTTAATCTATTATGCCAATTTTTATTGATCTGTCACCTATTCACAGAATTCTTCAAAAGAAACTAAAAAACTAACCGCAAGGTTCGCAGGGGAAAGCGCAACGAAGGCACAGGAAGCCTCCCGATTTTAAGTAAATCCTCATGTTTTAAAGGAATTTTTTCGGCGCCATCCACAAGTCGTGTTTCCTGAGCTGAAAAATGTTTTGGGTGCCCGGTTTTCATTTCTTTCCCAGATATATTTTTGCGGAAAACGGCATCATATCCCCCACTTTTCCGGTACGCACATTGAGTGTTTCCCGGGAATGATTCCAGAGTCGGAAATCCCATCCCTGCAATTGCTGAAGCAGCGAATCGCGAATCACCACCCGGCTATTCACCACAGTTCGATTGGCAAAATTAAAAATCGCCACCGCAGCGGAATGCCTACCAATCCGGGCAAAAGCGGCGAGGGATGCGGGAACGTTGGTGCGCACCTCCACGAAATTTCCCTCGGTAAAACAGTCGTACGTTTTACGCAGACGAATTAACCGATTGTACATTCCCCGAAGGGCGGTATCTGCTTCCGCCCAGTTGAGCTCCGATTTATCGAACAATCCCGGCTTTTGCACCGCCCCCATTTCCTGCCCGGCATAAATGAGCGGAATGCCCGGTGCGGTAAAAATGAAGGTGGCAAACACCTCAATCGCTTCCGGGCCGAAGACCGAG
>JALWDQ010000879.1:0-7114 GCA_027039625.1 Calditrichia bacterium
CTTGAGGAAGGAAAAAGAGATGGGTGGTTTTAGCAAATCGATGGCATGCTGAACAATGCGTGGTCCAATTACCCGAAACAGATTGGTAAGTACCACGAACAAAGCACCCGAAATGTACATCCAGCGATATTTTCGCAAATATTTTCCCAGATAATGTAACGCGCGAAAAATCGGTTTCTCCTATTCTTTACTCAATAAAATACAATTTACTGTATCTCAAATTTGAGTCAAACAATATTTGAATTCTCCTCTGCTGAAAATTTAAAATTCCCTTGCTATCAAATTATTTTTATTTATATTTAAGAACATATCTGTTCTAATTAATTAATTATCTCTTGATTTATACCATAAAACATTGAATAATCTTTTTCGGATCAGGCCTTTTATTTTCACATCATTCAAAAAAAGGGGATTTAGCATGAAACGAACTGTTCTCATTTTTTTTATTTTCATAATTATTGGAATTATTAATTATTCTATTTTTGCCCAGAACATGCCCACTACAAACGAGGTTACTCTGCCCTCGGCAGGTTCGATGGGTCCCATTTATACCCTTCCACAGCAGGTAGTTAAGCACAATATTTCCAATCCTACTTCTCCATTTATTCCTTCCTACGGTGCAAAATCGCTCCCGTTGGGCACCAACATCGAAGCGTTCAATTTTGATGACAATGCCACAGTAAATAATGGACATGTATTTATTCCTCCCGATCCGTATGGTGCGGCAGGTATTGAACATGTGGTAAATGTGGTCAATACAGGAATTGAATGGTATGAAAAAAATGGAACTCAGCAACATCAGGGAAGTTTGAAGAGTTTTTTCTCTTCACTCAACCCGCATACTTATACTTTCGATCCCAAGGTGATTTACGATCAATACGAAGATCGTTTCGTAGTTATTACTCTAGAAAAAGAATCCTCTCCAGCTCGCTCCCGAATATTTGTGGCTGTATCGGCAACCAGTGACCCCAACGGCACCTGGTACTACCTGGACATTGATGCGCTGGAGACCATTGGAGGGGACGAGAGCTGGGCCGATTATCCCGGGCTGGCTGTGGATGAAGAAGCAATTTACATTACTGCTAACATGTTTGCCTTTTCCGGTGGTTACAAAGGTTCTCGGGTGTGGATTATCGATAAAGGAGTGAGTGGTGGTTTTTATGGTGGTGGAGCGGCTTCTTATAATAAATACGATCCTTATGCTTTAGCAGGAATTCCCAATAATGCGGTTACCACCCAACCTGCTCACGTATTTGATGCTCCTTCCGGTGATTTCGGCACCTATCTAGTTGCTTACTCAGGTTACCATTCCGGTAGCACCGAGTATCTTTTACTTATCCTTATTAATAATCCTCTATCCTCCCCCTCTTTCACCTATCAGTGGGTGAATTGTGGAGATTTTGACGACAACAGTACTTCCATTCAAGAAGCTCCTCAATCCGGCTCGGCGTACCTCATTAACACTGGTGACCGTAGAGCACTCAATGCCGTGTGGCGGAATAATTTTCTTTACACCGCAGCGAATTGTATGCCCAGCAGCGGCGCTGATGTAGGACAAACCACCGCTCACTGGTTCAAATTATCCACTTCCACCCCTACCAATGTAACTCTTTATGACCAAGGGCATATTGGTGGCGAGGATATTGCAACGAATTGCTACACCTTTTACCCCAGCATTGCGGTAGATAGACATGGAAACATTGGGCTGGGTTTCTCTGCCTCTGCTTCCTCAATTTATCCGGGAGCTTATTATACCGGACGTTTAAACAGTGATCCCGCCGGAACGGTGCAGCCTTCCGAAACCCTGCGCAGTGGGCTGGATTATTACTATCGGGCATTTGGCGGCTCCCGAAATCGATGGGGTGACTATACCGCTATTTGCATCGACCCCTCGGATGATGAAACGTTTTGGGTGTATAATGAATATGCCCTAACCCGTGGGAGCACCATTAGTGGTGAAGACGGACGCTGGGGTACAGCGTTTGGCCAATTTTCTTTTAAAGTTTACGCAAACGTCAAAATCTTTATGGAAGGTCCTTACAATTCCGGTGGGATGAATACCGATCTGAACAGTGCCGGTTACCTTCCTCTTACCCAACCCTACACCGGACATCCCTGGAATTACAGCGGTAGCGAATCGGTGGCCAGTATGCCCAGCGATATCGTGGATTGGGTTTTAATTCAACTGCGTACTGGCACGGATTCCTCCACCACCAAAGCAACCCGTGCAGCCTTATTGCGCAACGATGGTCAGATTGTAGATCAGGACGGTGGTCTGGTAAAATTTGAAGGAATTGTCCCCGGAAATTATTATATTGTAATTCGACATCGCAATCACCTGGATGTAATGAGTGCAAATCCGGTTAACTTGTGGAGCAACTCTTCGTTGTATAATTTTACTTCGGGAAGCACTCAATTTTACGGATCAAATGGTGCCAAAGAGATCGATACCGGAATATGGGGCATGATTGCCGGAGATGCCGATGGAAACGGTCAGGTTCAAACCAGCGACAAAAACGATTATTGGTGGGTTGACACCGGGACAGCCGGTTATAAAAGCAGCGATTTTGATTTGAATGGACAGGTGCAAACCAGCGATAAAAACGATTATTGGTGGTCAAATTCCGGATTAGGTACCCAGGTTCCATTTTAATAAACCTATCCGAACTAAATGAGCGAGGATTATCCATGAAACGGGGTTTACTTTTTTCGGCGCTTTTTCTGTTAATTTTTTCCTTTCAATTGTGGGCACAAAGCTACGATTTAAAATTTGTTCTGGTCAATGATGACAATACGGTTGGTGGAAACTTTGATATTAAAATCCAAATTAAAGCCAGTTCCGAATTTAATATGGGAACCAGCAATTTAACCTTCAGTTTCAACAGTGCAGCATTACAAAATCCTTCCCTCCTTCAGGCATTTAATTTCAGTGGTGGCAATTATAGCACCATTACAGTAACGGAACCCCTTAGCGGTGTTACCTCAGTGAATATCGTATTAAATAATCAGGAATCCGGGCAAACGGTGACCACCAGCTACATGGATGTTGCCACCATTCGTTTTGAAATTACCGATGCCAGTGCCGACAAAAGTTTTGATTGGCGAACAACCACCCCTAACCGTACAAATGTCTGGGACGATAATGCTTCCCCTCAAGAAGCTAATCCCGGAACACTTCAGAACTATTCTGCTACACTGGCTAATTTGAAGGTTTTCCTGGAAGGGGCTTATAATACTTCCAACCATAATATGGCCACTACTCTAAAAGATAACGGTTACCTTCCCCTCTCCCAGCCATACAACACGGCACCCTGGAATTACAGTGGTAGCGAAAGCGTTTCCAGTATCCCGGCAGATGTGGTGGATTGGGTGCTTGTGGAATTACGCACCAGCACCGAAGCATCTTCGAAAGTGAGCACCCGCGCCGCTTTCTTGAAAAAAGATGGTTCCATTGTGGATATGGATGGCACCACCGCTGTGAAATTCGAAGGAGTACCGGCAGGAAATTATTATGTAGTTGTGCGCCACCGCAACCATCTGGATGTGATGACAGCTTCCGCAATTTCTCTGAGTACGAACTCTGCACTGTACGACTTCAGCACCGGAACGGACAAATTTTATGGGAGTTCGGCCAAGCAACTGGAAAGCAATGTTTACGGCATGTATTCCGGGGATGCAGATGGAAATGGCCAGATTCAGACCAGCGACAAGAACGATTACTGGTGGAACCAGACAGGAACAGCCGGTTATAAAAGCGGCGATTTCAACCTCAATGGGCAGGTTCAAACCAGCGATAAGAACGATTACTGGTGGAATAACAGTGGACTCGGCTCAGCTGTACCTGAATAAAAATTTTGAAAAATTAATCAATTAATACCAAGGAGGATGTTATGAAAAAATTGTTTCTACTCTTGATACTGGCTTCATTTCTTTCAGTATCTGTTGCTTTTGCCACAGGAATTACGTTTACTTTTGCGAATGCCCAGATTACAGGAACTTCTCCTAAATATCTGGAATTCGATATTATGGTTGCAGCCGATGCTACCGGAACCAAATTGGGAGATACTCAGGTGTACTTCGACTACAACACCAACGGATTCGGTACAAATGTGAATGGCAATAGTAAAATTACTGTCACCAAAGGTTCTCTTATTAATAATGCTTATTATTCTATCATGGTGAATGACAATAACCCCTCTCGGGTCAGTATAACCGCTCAATACAATCTCCCTGCCGCTCCCGAACTGGGAAGTGAATTACCAACTGCTCCCTCCCAATTATTGCACATCAAGATGGAAATTGCTGACCCCAACCAAACTGCGGGACTCTCTTTTTATCAATCTCTAATGGTGGGACAACAGTACGAATCGGATAACCAGACCAAATACGATCCCGTGGTTGCTAACGATACTTATGATGGTTCTCTCCCTGTTGAACTTACTTCCTTTACCATTACCGCTGGTAACAACAGTGCAACCTTGCGCTGGAGCACTGCCAGTGAGGTAAATACCAACGGATTCGAAATCTACCGCTCCACCCAGGAGGATGGAGAATTCCAATTGGTGGCGTCCTATCAGAATAATCCCAACCTTCAAGGTGCCGGAAACTCCAATGAAGGACATACCTATCAATACACTGATGTAAATCTGGTGAACGGGGTAACTTACTGGTACAAACTGGCAGATGTGGATTTCAATGGTCACCGGAACTTCCATCAAGTAGTGTCAGTAATCCCCAATGCTAATGGAACCAACCTCCAGCGCCAGAACCAGCTACCCGAATCGTTCCAACTGCATCAAAACTATCCCAATCCTTTTAACCCCACTACCACCATCCGTTTCGATATCCCGGCTATTCGGGAAGGAATGGTGAATCTGCAACTGGTGATTTACAACACCCTGGGGAAACAGGTACGAGCACTGTATCAGGGAGCCATTCAACCCGGTTCTTACACACTGGTATGGGACGGAAAAGACGACAACGGTCAGTCCGTTTCCAGTGGCCTCTATTTCTACTCCATTCATACCGACAAATTCTTTGCCGTGAAGAAAATGATGCTTTTGAAATAAACGCTAACATTCCAATCCCAATTTTCTCAAAACCCTCTGCTTTCTCCTGGCAGAGGGTTTTATGTTTTAACGAAAACCAGACTAACGGGACACCATGTTCCGACCACGCCCATAAATAGATTTCTCTGGTTGCCCAAAGTTCCGTTTGCACCTTCCTTGTGTAGATACTAATTTTGTTCAGATAAAAAGAATTCCCGGAAGATGGAACACTACAAAACATCGGAAAAGAGCATGAATCTTCAGAACATAGCCCACACCACAATCCAGAATGCCATTGACGCGGTGAAACCGGATACACTGATACGACGAAAAGTACACCGGCAAGGCAATCGGCTAACCATTGGAGAAAATGAATACCCGCTGGATCAATATCAGAACATTTACGTGATTGGAATGGGTAAAGCCTCTGCCCACATGGCACGGGAGCTGGAGCAGATTCTGGGAGAAGCCATTACGGAAGGTGTGGTGGTGGTTAAGTACCAGCACTCCGTTCCCTGCCAGCGGATTCGTATTCGCGAAGCGGGGCATCCGGTTCTGGACGAAAACGGGTTAGAAGCCACTTCCGAAATATTGCGCATTGCCCGGAAAGCAACGGAACACGACCTGGTTATTTGTTTGATTTCAGGGGGTGGTTCGGCTTTGCTGGAACAACTTCCCACCGGAATTTCTTTGCACGATTTGCAGGAGACTTTTCAGTTACTGTTAGCCTGCGGAGCCAATATTGAAGAGATCAATATCATTCGCAAACATCTCTCCCAGGTAAAGGGGGGACAATTAGCACGCGCAATTGCACCGGCTCAATGTGTTAGCCTCATCCTTTCCGATGTCATCGGCGATCCCCTGGAAGCCATTGCCTCCGGCCCTACCGCCCCCGATCCCACCACATTCGCCGATGCCTGGCAAGTCATTGAAAAATACCACTTGACCCATCGACTTCCCATTTCGGTAAAGGAATATTTACAGGAGGGATTAAAAGGGGAACACCCGGAGACGCTAAAACCGGGTGATCCGATTTTCCGGCGGGTACACAACATTATTCTGGGAAACAATCGCGAAGCGCTGCAGGCTGCCGAAAAGACGTTGCAACAGCACGGATTTCGAACTCTGGTACTAACCAGCCAGGTTCAGGGCGAAGCAAGAGAAGTGGCGCGGGTGGTTAGTGCTATACTAAAAGAAATTGCCCGCTTCAATGTTCCTCTTTCCCAACCGGCTGCTGTTTTACTGGGCGGCGAAACAACTGTCACTCTGCGAGGGCACGGAAAAGGAGGGCGAAATCAGGAACTGGCGCTGGCGGCACTTCTGGAACTAAAACATCTCCAGGCGCCCTATGTTCTGGTTAGCGTAGGAACCGATGGAACCGACGGCCCCACCGATGCCGCAGGCGGCATCATCTATCCGGAAATGTGGCAAACCGTGGAAGAACGCAACCTCTCTCCGGAAAAATTCCTGGAAAACAACGATGCGTATCATTTTCTGCAACAAACCAATGGATTACTCTTTACAGGGCCAACCGGCACGAATGTCATGGATATTATTTTCTTTCTGGTAACCTCTTGAAATTTCCCCGCTATGCTGATTAATTGGTGACTTTATTTTTGGGTCATTAAAGCACCAACAAGCGCTCTTTTTACCTGATGACTCCCCATTTGGTACACACACCATTGAATTTTCCCAGCTCAACCGGTAGCTGTTAGCCCATGATTACCGGGAACAATTTTATCCGGCGGAACAATTTTGAATGAATCAGAAAGAATGGGAGAGACAGGGATTCATCCCTTCCATAAAACTAAAATATCCGTTCGTAATCTTCCGGGCGGGTTTCTCGGGGTTCCCGATTTTTCCAGTTACTCCCCGTTCCGGGGAATCTTCGAATATTCAGCAAGTCCTTCCCCATAAGGCGCAAAATTCCTCTTAACGGGGTAAGAATCAGATAAAATAATATTCCCAATATCACCATGGTATTGATTCGCCCCACCCAGCCGGTAAGCCACATCCATCCGGCATAAATCCGGCGAAATCCCGCGGGAAACAACACAAAACTCAGG
>JALWDQ010000880.1:0-7105 GCA_027039625.1 Calditrichia bacterium
ATTCTTCACAACGCTTAGAATTGATTTTTGCCCGCGAATCACACGAATGAACACGAATAAAGATTTTGATATAATGGAATCTGTTATTTTATTTTTCGCTGCGTCCGCTGTGCCCGCTGCGGTTTCTTTAAATCTGGAATTGTGAGAAGTGGGCTTCAGTTGTTCATTTTAGGCATTCCATTCATTGCTTGAGAGATTCTTCGCTCCGCTGGCGCTCCGCTCAGAATGACAGGGAGGGCGGTGCTGTCATTCTGAACCCTCGCCGCAGGCAAGGGTGAAGAATCTCTTTCTGAAGAAGATAAAATATGTGATTCTTTGCAGTGCTCAGAACGGATTTTTGCCCACGAATCACGCGAATGAACGAGAATTAAAATCTTGATATAATGAAATTTTTGATTTGATATTTCGCTGCGAACGTTGCGGTTTTTCAAAAATCTGGTATTTAAACCAAAATCCCCGACACATTCAAAATGCCGGGGATTTTTAAACAATCTGCATTATCCATTAGAAAAATTTATCGGTCACATCCTCACGGGTTTTCTTCACCAGCAGGCGGAATTCGTACGGTTTCAGGGTGGGATCGGATTCGGTATCGATTTTAATCCAGTACTTCCACATCAAACGCATCCGTCGGCTGATGCGTTTGTTATTCAGGTATTCCACCATGCTGGGGTGGGCACGGATAATAATCCGCCGGTCGTAATCCGATGCCACATACCGCCGAATAGCCCGCTCGATATTGGCCAGCACCGTTCCCTGGGTGGGAATCAGTCCCGTTCCGTTACACAGGGGGCACGGTTCGGTGATGTTAAAAATCAGGCTGGGACGAATCCGCTGACGGGTCATCTCCACCAGACCGAAACGGCTCATCTCCTCCATCCGGGTAATGGCACGGTCGTGAGCAAATTCCTTCCGCAGCTCGTTCATCACCTTCTGTTTGTTTTCCTCTTTTTCCATATCGATAAAATCGATGACAATCAATCCGCCAATATCGCGCAAGCGCAGCTGCCGGGCAATCTCGCGCGCCGCCTCCAGATTGATTTTCAGCGAATTCCGCTCGTGATCCTTCTTCCCAAAATACCGACCGCTATTTACATCAATGGCAGTTAACGCTTCGGTCTGTTCGATGATAATGTACCCGCCATTTTTCAGCCACACCTTCCGTTCCAGACTGCGTTTTAACTCCTCTTCCACCTTAAACACATCAAAAACGGGCTGCCGGGATTTGAAATACTCCACCCGATTCACCAGATCGGAACCCACTTCCTTCAGGTAACGGGTAATCTCCCGGTACATTTTACGGGAATCCACCACCACCCGATGGACATCGGAGGTAAACAGGTCTCGAATCACAGAACTGGCCATTCCCAGATCTTTAAAAATTAATTTAGGTGGCTTAGCGCGCTTAATCTCCGTCTGAACTTTATTCCAGGTTTTAAGCAGTTTCTGTAAATCCTGCTGCAGGGTTTTCTCGTCCTTCCCCTCGGCCACAGTACGAATAATGAGGCCGAAGTTTTTGGGACGCATTTTACGCGCCAGGGTACGCAAGCGGCGGCGTTCTCGCACGCTGGCAATTTTACGAGACACCCCGACCCGCTCCTGGTTGGGTACCAGCACCATAAAGCGACCGGGTAAGGTAATTTCGGTGGTTACCCGTGGCCCCTTGCTGCTAATGGGCTCCTTGATGATTTGTACCACAATTTCCTGCCCATTGCGCAGCAAATCCGCCGGATCGATATCCTTATTTCCCTTTTTTTCTTCGATTAACTCCTCATCAATATCGGCAAAAAGCTGGTTTACCTCGCTCCCCATATCCGAAAAATGCAGGAAGGCATCCTGCTCGAATCCAATGTTGATGAATGCAGCCTGCATTCCTTTTACCACACGGCGAACACGACCTTTGTAAATGTCGCCCACCATGCGTTCGTTATCGGGACGTTCCACAAATATTTCCACTAACTTCCCGTTTTCCAGAATAGCAATTCGTGTATCTTCGTTGGTCGAGTTTATAATAATTTCTTTCTTCATCGTTTCACCTTCTCATATTCGCTTTCACTCTCTCTTCCATCTGCATCAGGACAGGTTCGCAGTCAGGATCTCGAAGGGGTCTTTCAATGTCCCATCTTCCAGAACGAACTGTCCGGTTCGTTGCGTTAAAAATTGTCGGTAATCCACCTGATGTGCGGCAAACAACGATTCCAGCACCTCGTTAATCTTAGCCATCCGTCCCTCCTTGCTGCGGATGACGACCCGCAACTTGTTGTCTTCCAATTTCATTTCCTGAACAAAGGGACGGATATCCACTGTTTTCAAGCCTTTTTTCGTTTCCCGTTCTATGGGAATTTCCTCCCTGTTCAGCCATTCTTCAATCCATTCCGCCGGCAGCTTAAAATCCTCCAGGAAGGTTTCGTACACAAACCAGTTAATGACGGCTGCCAGTGCCGGGACTTTCGCAAAAACCGTTTTTTGCCGAACGATTTGCATCCCGGGAGGCAGAACCAGGTTTAGTTTTTCCATGAAATCTGTTTCCCGCCCGATGTTCACTTCCACATCCAGATATTCAGCGATACTGGCGACACCCAACACCAACGGAGGACCAAAGGAAATTTTGGGGCGGGGAGTAAAGCCCTGGGAATACACCAGCGAGATCCTGGCGCGCCGAGCCGCCCTCTCCATTACCCGCGCCACATCCAGATGGGAAATAAAGCGCATCTGGCCGGTTTTGGTGTATTGTACCCGAATTTTCTTTCGTGCCACAGGTACAGCCACCTGCCGCCGCTTCTTCCCGCGACCGTAAGATATGGCAGCAGGTACTCCCGAAGCGGCTGTTTCCGTTACCGAAACGACGCTTTCTCTACGAGCTGGCTGTTTTTGCGGCGTTTGGCGGTAACAACTCACCACCGCTTCAAATTCTTTCCGTTGTAACCCGCACCCGATGCACACCTTGTCCTTACAGTCCGGGGTAACCTGTGCTTCGTAAGCCCGTTTCCGCTCCTTCAGTAAAAAAGAGCGGGTAATTCCCATATCGATGTGCTCCCAGGGGAGTGGCACATGGGTAGAAATGGGACGCAAATAGCTTTTCCAATCGATTCCCAACTCCTGAAACACATCTTCCCAGGTTTCCCAGTGGAAGCCTTCGTTCCAGCCGTCGAATCGGGAACCTTTGCGCCAGGCCGCTTCCAGAACCGGCATTAACTCCCGCCCGCCGCGGGCAAAAATTGTCTCCAGCGAAGTCACATATCCATCTCGCCAAGTCACATGAATATTGGATTTATTCAACTGCCGGGTAATTAGTTGAATCTTGCGATCCAGCTCCACGGGCAGTTCCTGGCGCTCCCATTGAAACGGTGTGTGCGCTTTGGGCGAAAAGGGAGACAACGACACGTTGATTTTGACATCTTTGTATCCCAGAGCAATTTCCCGGCACTTCAGAACCAGCTCGGCAATGGCCTGCACATCGGCATCGGTTTCGGTGGGGAGGCCAATCATAAAATAAAACTTTACCATTTGCCAGCCGTTTTCCAGAATCAAACGCAGGGAATCCAGCAAATCTTCTTCCCGAATATTTTTATTGATGACATTGCGCAAACGCTGGCTACCGGCTTCCGGAGCAAAGGTAAATCCCGTTTTTTTGAACGTTTTCACGAAATCGACCATTTCCGGGGTGAGGCCATCCAGCCGCAGCGAAGGGAAAGAGAATTTCACATTCTCCTGCGCCAGCAGCATTTTTTCCTTCATCATCAGCCAGCTTAAATCCCGGTAGTCCGAAGTATTCAGAGACAGCAGGGAGATTTCGTTAAATCCCGAGGCGGCAATCGCCCGGCGAGTTTGCTCCACAATATCCTCCACCGGACGCTCCCGCACCGGCCGATAAATCATTCCCGCATTACAAAAGCGACAGCCCTCCGTGCAGCCGCGCATAATTTCCACCGAAAGCCGGTCGTGGGTCACCTCAATTAAGGGAACCAGCGGGCGCATGGGGTAATTTCGCTGCTTCAATTCGGGAAGAATCCGTTTCACAATCCGCGCCGGAACATCCTCGCGCAACCGCACAATTTTTCGGAACTCACCCAGCTCGTTGTATTCCGGTTGGTAAAAAGAAGGAATGTACATTCCTTCGATTTGTGCCAGGTGGAATAACGTTTCTTCCCTGCTCCAGCCATTTTCTTTTCCCTGCAAAAGCACCTGACTAATCTCTAGCACCGCTTCTTCGCCGTCACCAATTAGAATACCATCGAAGAAATCGGCTACCGGCTCGGGATTCGATGCAGCCGGGCCACCCCCGATGATGAAGGGATGCTCACCGGTTCGTTCCCGGGAGTAGAGCGGAATCCCGGCCAGATCCAGCATGTTCAAAACATTTGTGTAGGTGAGTTCGTATTGCAGGGTAAATCCAATCCAGTCGAATTCCCGCAGCGGGGTGCGACTCTCCAGGGAGAAAAGAGGGATTTGCTTTTCTCGCAGAACCTCTTCGGCATCGAACCAGGGGGCGTACACGCGCTCAGCCCAGATCTCCGGTCGGGAATTGAGTACATGATACAAAATCTCGAAGCCCACGTAGGACATGCCCAACTCGTACAACTCCGGGAAAGCCAGAGCCACCCGAACCTTCACATCCTCGGGCTTCTTGATGACCACATTGTACTCGTTCCCGGTAAATCGTCCCGGTTTATTTATAAAAGGCAAAAATTCCCGCTCTATGCGACTGGATAACTCCATACGTCCCTTACACCCGTTATCACGGAACCATTTTCGGGAAGAGAATTCCTTGCGGGGAAAATGCGTTCTCCTGTGGTCCGGCAGGCAGGATTGATTCACCGGAACTGGCATCAACCCGAAATTTCGGGTACAAACCTGGTGTTCATTCTAAAATCTTTGAAAAATAAATTAATTACTGATACCATCCGGCAAATTCCGAACGTCTATCCCCCATTCTCTTCGCCACTTATTGCACCACACAGATTACCGGCTCAATCGGATGAAAATTGAAAAATTTGAAAACCATTTTACCGTTCCCCGAAAATTCCGGAATGGAGCCATTGTTCAGGGAATGGTTCCGGACACAATTTTGCCTCTTCATATTTACAAAATGGAATAAATGGGAATGGCGGTGACGGAAAGGTTACCGCCATCCCCATTAAACCAATTGAGCCTGAGTGAATTACTCGTAAGCAATTCTTTCCAGATCTTCTTTGATCTGGGGAATATTCTTCACCGTGTCGGGAATAACCAGAATGGCATTTTCGCCGGCAATGGTCGCCAGGATGTTTTTATGTTTCATCTGGTCGATAAAGAGTGCCACACCTTTTGCCCGACCGGTGATGGTACGCACCACGAGATTACTTTCGTTGTAATACACACCCAGAATTTCCATACCCACCACTTTACGGAAGGAATGTCCGCCTTCCTCTTCGGAGATGGCATAGCGATAGCCATCGGCGGTAGGCACGCGCACAATGCCCATGTCGTGCAAGTCGCGCGAAAGGGTGGCCTGGGTGGTTTTAAACCCCCGTTCCCGCAAACGCTTTAACAGGGTCTCCTGGTTCGAGATTTTCTCGTTCTGGATGATCTGCTTAATAGTGAACTGCCGTTCTTTTTTACGAGCCATATCACGTCTCCTGATTATTTATTTGTGAAATTTCCAGTTAAAATGGATCCGGAAGAGCCGCGGCTCTTCCGAACCTCTCAGTTTTAGCTTTTATTTCTCTTCCTTCAATGCTGCCTGGGCTGCCGCCAGCCGGGCAATGGGTACCCGGAACGGCGAACAGCTCACATAATCCAGATTAATGGTATGGCAGAACTCCACAGAGCTGGGTTCACCACCATGCTCACCGCAAATACCCACTTTAAGATCTTTACGGGTCCGGCGTCCGTACTCCACACCCCATTTCATCAAACGTCCCACTCCATCCCGATCAATGGCCTGGAAGGGATCGCGGGGTAAAATACCTTTTTCTACATAGAAAGGTAAGAATTTACCGGAATCGTCCCGGGAGAGCCCAAAAGTGGTCTGGGTGAGGTCGTTGGTGCCAAAGCTAAAGAATTCCGCCTCTTCGGCAATCTGATCGGCGGTAATGGCGGCGCGAGGCAGCTCCACCATGGTTCCCACTTTGTACTCCACTTCCATTCCGTATTTTTCGAACACTTCCTTCGCCACCCGATTTACCACTTCTTTTTGCAGCCGCAATTCATTAACATGTCCCACCAGCGGAATCATGATTTCCGGTTTCACATCCACACCCTCTTTTTTCACCTCACAGGCAGCTTCCAGAATGGCACGAGCTTGCATTTCGGTAATTTCGGGATAGGAAATTCCCAACCGGCATCCGCGATGTCCTAACATGGGATTGAACTCGTGCAGTGCCTCCACTTTATTTTTCACTTTTTCGTATGAAACGTCCATCTTTTCGGCAAGTTCCTGCATTTCTTTATCCGTATGCGGCAGGAATTCGTGGAGAGGCGGATCCAGCGTACGAATGGTTACCGGGCGATCTTCCATGACTTTAAAGATGGCGATAAAATCTTCCTTCTGCATAGGGAGCAATTTTGCCAGGGCCGCGCGGCGACCTTCTTCATCGTCGGCCAGAATCATCTCGCGCACCGCATCAATCCGATCGCCACCGAAGAACATGTGTTCGGTACGGCACAAACCGATTCCCTCGGCGCCAAATGCCACCGCATTGGCAGCCTGATCGGGCTGATCGGCATTAGTGCGAACACCCAACCGACGGTATTTGTCGGCCCATTCCATAATTTTCTGGTAGGTGTGGAATGTCTTGGATTCTTCCGGCTTCAGGGTCTTATCCAGTAACACCTGCAACACTTCCGATGGTTTGGTGTCGATCTTTCCTTCAATCACCTCACCCGTGGAACCGTCGATGGAAATCCAGTCGCCTTCTTTAACCACACGACCGTTCACTTCGAACTGCCGCTTTTTATAATCGATATTCAGGGCACCGGCGCCAACCACGCACACCTTGCCCATCTGGCGTGCCACCAGAGCTGCATGGCTGGTCATACCACCGCGCTGGGTGAGAATTCCTTCCGAAGCGTGCATGCCCTTAATATCTTCCGGGCTGGTTTCGATACGCACCAGAATCACCTT
>JALWDQ010000881.1:0-2299 GCA_027039625.1 Calditrichia bacterium
CCCAGAGGGTGGATTTGAGCATGTGGTAGAGAAAGGAATCCGGTGGAAGAGGAGATAGGGTAAGCTTTTCCAGATAATCGAATCCTGCCAGCAGATATTCTTCCAGGAAGCCGCCCAATTTAAATACCACCAGAAAGAAGGAAGCCAGTACCAGCACCAGAATCACATATCCCAGAATGCGGTGCATGATGATATTATCCACCCAATCTCGAATATCGCGACTGGGATGACCAATAGTAACTACCTGCTCATATATGTCCATCGCCATGGCATGGCGTTCCAGGGTCAGGACACTGTCCTGCGGTTTCCCGCGGAGGGTTACCAGCTTTTTCTGAAGCTCTCGGGCTTTCTGCAAAATGGATTTTTCATTTTTTCCAGCCACGGTTTTCAGGAAATAATCATCATCTTCCAGCAGTTTGATGGCCAGGAAGCGCAACGGGTATTCCGTTTTTTCGGGAAGGTGCTTCCGGAGATAGGCTTCCATTTCCTCAATCACTTCTTCCACATCCCGCTGGCAGCGGATGCGTTTTTGGTGGATGGGTTCCTTGCCGCTAATCACATCTTTTGCGCGCAGGAACAGCTCCTGTACCCCGATGTTTTTGCTGGCAATGGTGGTCTGTACCGGTACACCCAGTAGTTGGGAGAGTTTCTCCGTGTCGATTTCGATGCCCTTGCGTTTGGCTTCGTCCACCATGTTTAAAGCCAGGAGGACGGGAAGGTTTAATTCCAGCAATTCCAGGGTAAGGGGAAGGCTGCGCCCCAGTTGTGAGGCATCCACTACGTTAATAATCAAATCGAAGTTTCCGGTAAGTAAGTACTGGCGTACCTGGGCTTCGGCTTCGTTGGTGGCAGAAAGGGAGTAAGTTCCCGGGAAATCAATCAGGTCGTACACATTGCCGTTGACGTGTACCCGACTTTCGGTGTAGTTAACGGTGGTTCCGGGGAGGTTAGAGGTGGCGGATTTGTATCCGGCGACGGAATTAAAGAGGGTGCTTTTACCGGCGTTGGGTTGTCCCACCAGGGCAATTTTCATATTTCCTCAACCAGAATTTTCGCAGCCACTCCACGTCCAATGGCGACGGAAACGCCATGGTTTTCGATAAGAATGGGGCCAGCGAAAGGGGCATTGCGGCGTATGGTAACAATGCTGCCCACCCCGATTCCCAGTTGGGTCAGCATTTGTCGTGAACCTCTTCCACCGGTGATGCTCACAATGCGCACTTTTCGATTTGCCGGCACATCCAGAAGCGATTTCATAAAATAGTCAGAAGGTTCCCTGTTAATTTTTGTGTCGAATTTATGATGAATCAATGGAAACTTCCGCGATTTTTCTTTCTGTTTTTACCATCCCCATCATCGGATGGGGAAACGTTTTCTTTACAGCGGAAGTTAATATTAAGATTTATTCTCAACAACACTAAATTTTTTTAATTGACCCATTATTAGACTTTCTAAAAGGTAAATTTTAGCCCCTTTATTTTCTAATAAATCTTTTAACCTCCCCTTACCGGAATAAATATTTTTTCCTTACAAGAAAGAAATTACGGCAAAACAATATAGCAATTCCCCGGAAAGTGATGCAACCGGAGAGTAAGAAACCTTTTTTTCTGTTCCGGAATGTGAATGAAATAATCCTTTAAATCTCAAATTCCAAATGACAAATTCCAAGTTAGAAAACCAGACACGGTTTCAAGGTTGTGGAAGTGTATAGTTCAATACTTAAATTCAACCTGTCTTCAAAAGTAATAGCCCAACTGGCAAACAATTTTGCTCCAATTTTAATTGCACCGTTTTTTAATCCGATTAAAACAAGCTAAAAAAAAAAGCATTTTTCACAACAGGCATATCACGCGGGAAAATGGTTTTGGATTTAGTCACTTTTCGGAATTGGCATCATACAGCTTCCACGTTATTTTCAGTGGCTTACGGGCAAATTAAGTGAATTAACAGGCGTGTAACAGATTTCAATTGCCAGATTCAAACAACAAATCTCAACAAGCAGATATTAGATTACCGACTCCCGCTTCCTCCTCATGTCATATTACCCTTTCATCTCCCTCCTTTAAATTTTATCAACCCAATTTTTTCCCTTACTCTTTTTCCTTTGAAGAAGGTACCCGGAACTTATCCCCGGTTTCCTTCACAATAGTGCGGTACCAGGATTTCGGATAACCGGGGTGGGTCACGTTTCCATGCTCATCTTTCACATTGCCATCCAGGTATTTCCACAGTAGGAATTCCAGCAGTTTTTTCCAGCGTTTTACCACCCGCTGTCCCTCTGCTACGGAATATTTCGTGA
>JALWDQ010000882.1:0-3998 GCA_027039625.1 Calditrichia bacterium
TATTGGAGAAGGTGCCGAGAAAGAGCGGTTGCTGCAACTCAGGGAAAAGTACCAGCTTAACAATGTGACTTTTCTGGATCAAATTGATAAAGAACGGTTGCCTTATTACTATTCGCTGTCCGACCTCATTCTGGTTACCCTGCGTAAACTTCCGCTTTTTCAATGTGTTATTCCGTCCAAGATATTTGAAATCATGGCCATGGGTCGCCCTATTTTAATTAGCGTGGATGGCGAGGCCCGGAAGTTGGTGGAGCGTGCGCAAGCGGGGCGTTTTGTCGAACCGGAAAATCCGGATGCCATGCGCCATGCCATTCTGGAACTCTGGCAACATCCCGATATCCTACAGCGGATAGGAGAAAATGGGCGACGGTTTGTCGAACAAAATTTCGACCGCAACAAGCTTGCTGATCAATATTTGAAAATATGTAAAGAGGTAGAGAAATCAAATTTACGGGGCAGGGGAGAATAAATATAAATAAAAATCCCATGTACTGAATATAATAAAAGAATATTGTTTTATATTTTAAACAATTACAGGAACTTTCTATTTTGAATCTTGCACACGCAATCACAATCATTTGCGGATGAAAAACATTAGTTTGTTTCCGGGCGGAGGAGGGGAATCACATAATCATTGGAAATATCAATTAGCACAGTAAAATTGCCGTTGCTTAAAGGAACGGAAAATGCTTTTTAATTCCAGAGAATTTATTTTTCTCTTCTTACCAATCACCCTCGTTATTTTTTTTGTATTAGGGAAGTTTAAATATTTTAAGGCTGCTATTGCTTTTCTGGTTATAACCTCTCTTTTTTATTATAGTTACTGGAATCCCGTTTACATTTTTCTGATTCTCTCATCAATTTTGTTTAACTATTTCACTGGTATTTTGCTTATTCCGGAGCGATGGAATAATGCTTTTATATCGCGTAAAACGGTTCTGGTGATTGGGGTAGCGTTTAATCTGGGGTTGCTGGCATATTTTAAATATGCTAATTTTCTGGTTGACAACGTCAATTTCCTGTTTAACACTCACTTTCATATAGGGCGCATTGTTTTACCTCTGGCCATTTCTTTTTTTACTTTTCAGCAAATTGCTTATCTGGTAGATGCCTATCGGGGCGAGAGCAAAGAGTATAATTTTTTACATTATGCTCTGTTTGTCACATTTTTCCCTCAGCTGATTGCCGGACCGATTGTCCATCACAAAGAGATGCTGCCTCAGTTTAAGAAAAAATCCATTTATCGTTTTAAGTGGGGAAATCTGGCATCCGGATTAGAAATATTTTTATTGGGATTGTTTAAGAAGGTAGTTTTTGCCGATGGAATAGCCGTTTACGCTAATCCTGTGTTCGAGGCAGCGAAGAACCACGCCAATTTAACGTTTTTTGAAGCCTGGGCGGGGGTTTTAGCTTATACGTTTCAGATTTATTTCGATTTTTCCGGATATTCCGATATGGCAATTGGTATCGGAAAAATGTTTGGAATTAATCTTCCCATAAATTTTCGTACTCCTTATCAATCGGTCAACGTAATTGAGTTCTGGCGGCGGTGGCATATCACCCTTTCTCGATTTTTACGGGATTATCTCTACATCCCTCTCGGTGGGAACCGTAAAGGAACGTTCCGCCGATATGTGAACTTAATGGTTACCATGCTTTTAGGAGGATTGTGGCATGGCGCTGCCTGGACATTTGTAGTGTGGGGTGGCTTGCACGGAATTTATTTGATGATTAACCACGCCTGGCGAAATATCCGGAAACATCTGGGGCAGGACCTCCACCATTCCACTCTGGTAGGCCGTGTTCTGGGGCGTGCGGTTACCTTTTTGGCTGTAACGGTAGCCTGGGTATATTTCCGGGCAGAGAGCTTCAATGCTGCCAATTGCATCCTCCGGGGGATGATGGGGAAAAATGGATTTCTCCTTCCAGCACAAATTGTAAATTTCTTCCCTTTCCTGAAAAATTTTGTGGCTTCTACCGGTACTATGGAACTGTTAGGGGGTGGTACAGTCATGGGAGCAGTCGAAATGTTTGGGATGTTTTTAATCATGTTCGCTGTCATTTTTAGTTTGCCTCCTTTACCGGAGATGAAGCGAAAACAACGAGCTGTATTATTAATATTAACTTTTTACTTTACTGTTCAGGCAGTACTTTTTACCCGAATTCCCTCTGAATTTATTTATTTTCAGTTTTAGCTATGATAAAAAAGTTTTTAATTTACATTTTTATCTCTTGCTTGATTTATATTGCACTTTTTGTGTTTCTTATCAAGAAGCCGTTAACGGTTGGAATTATAGATGAATATTACAAGAAGAAAGAAGCGGCTATTGCTCGAATTCAGGGGAATAAACTTCTGTTGCTGGCGGGGAGTAATGGCCGGTTTAGCCATCGCTGCGAAACGATTCAGGAGATTACGGGGATTCCTTCGGTGAATATGTCGGTAGAGGCAGGGATGTCATTAACTTATCAATTGGACAGATTGCGAAGATACCTGAAATCCGGGGACATGGTGTATTTACCTCTGGAATACGAATACTACAATCGCAGCCGACGAGAAGAATTTTCCGGAAGCGAAGTCCCCTACATAGTGGAATATAATCCCGGTTATTTGAAGAAAATGAGTTTTGAACAGCTGATGAATGCTCTTTTTTACTTCGATATTAAATTTTTAATCTCCGGCGTTGGGGAAATGTATTTGTACAGCCGGGGGTATCAGCGGCGTTATTCGGTTAAAACGCTTACTCCCCAGGGAGACGAAAGCACCCATTCGGTGAAAAAAGCCGCACCCTATCGCAATTATATTATGAATTTAAATTGGCACCAACCCACGCTTAACATGTTTAATCCCCGGGCGTACAGCGTGCAGATGTTGGCTCAATTTTTGGAATGGGCGCATCAAAAGGGAATTAAAGTGGTGGGAGGTTTACCCACGACGTTTAATGATAAACCTGTGCCAGAGGAATTAGTTCGTGCCCTGTGCCGATTTTATCAGAAACATTACCAGATGTTTGTGGTGTTGCCCAATCGGAGCCAGTATCCGCGGCGGATGTTTTTCGATACCGCCTATCACCTGTGCGAAGAGTACCAGATTGAACATTCCCGGAAAATTGCTCTTTTACTTAAACCCATATTCGAAGGCAAAGAGCAGATAACTAAAAATTGCAATTAATCTAAAAAGGAGGCAACTATGAAGAAGGTGAAACGTTTTTTTCCTTTATTCCTCATTTTAGTCCTCACACCCATGTTGTTGATGTATTGTTCTAAAACGGAGAAGAATGATATGGAGAAGCAATTACAGGAATTTATTGCCCGGTACGAGGCTAAAGTCATTCCCCTTAGCAAGGAAGCGAATTTAGCTTATTTCGAAGCGACGACTACCGGAAAAGATGAGCTGTACAAAAAATACGAACAGTTGCAGCTGGAGCTGGATAAGATTCATGCCAATAAACAGGATTTTGCCAGGCTCAAAGAATTTCGGGCTTCCGGCGCCATTAAAGATTCATTACTGAAGCGCCAACTGGACATCCTTTACAATCTTTATCTGGAAAAACAGATTGACGAACAGAAGCTGGAACAGATGGTGAAGATGCAAACGGATCTGGAAAAAGAATATTCTAAATTCCGTGCCACCATCGATGGGAAAGAATACACCGATAATCAGATAGAGGAGATATTGAAAACGGAAACCGATTCCCGCAAGTTGCAAAAAGCCTGGGAAGCCAGCAAACAGGTGGGTGCTGCCGTTGCCCTCAAGGTACTCAAACTGGTGGCTCTGCGAAACGAAGCAGCGCGGGAGCTGGGATTTCCCAATTACCACACCATGCAACTGGAGTTAGGGGAGCAAAATCCGGAACAGATCGAGCAGCTCTTCAATGAGCTGGACGAACTCACCCGGGATACGTTCCGGCAATTAAAACAGGAGATTGATGCTTATCTGGCCAAACGTTACGGGATTCCCCAGAATAAATTGATGCCCTGGCATTATCAGAACCGGTATT
>JALWDQ010000882.1:4008-7094 GCA_027039625.1 Calditrichia bacterium
CCCCAAAAATTTACAAGGTGGATCTGGACAAGTATTATGCCAACCAGGACATCGTGGAGTTAACCCGGAAATATTATGCCAGTATCGGTTTGCCCATTGACGATTTGTTGCAGAAAAGCGATTTGTTCGAGCGTAAAGGGAAATACCAGCATGCCTATTGTACCGATATCGACCGGAATGGTGATGTACGAGTGGTGGCGAATGTGAAACCCAATTACAACTGGATGAATACCATGCTGCATGAGTTTGGTCATGCTGTATACGACCGCTACCACGATATGCATCTTCCCTGGTTGTTGCGCGAACCGGCGCACACGTTTACCACAGAAGCCATTGCCATGATGTTTGGCCGCTTTGCCTCCAATCCTGCCTGGATGCGCGATATGGGAGTGATTTCTCCCGATGAAGCCCGGAAAATCAGTGCCGATTGCTGGAATTCCCTGCGACTGGAGCAACTGGTATTCAGCCGCTGGGCACAGGTGATGTACCGCTTCGAAAAAAGCATGTACGAGAATCCGAATCAGGATTTGAATAAGTTGTGGTGGGATCTGAAGGAGAAATATCAGTTCCTGCATCGACCACCCCATCGCAATGCACCGGATTGGGCAGCAAAAATCCACGTGGCACTCTACCCCGCTTATTATCACAACTACCTGATGGGGGAACTGCTGGCTTCTCAATTGTACTACTATATTGGCCAGAATATTCTGCATGCTCAGGATTTAAAGGATGTTAGCTATGTAAACCATCCGGAGGTTGGGCAGTATTTGCAGGAAAAAATATTTAAACCGGGGAAACGGTACTACTGGAATAATATGATTGAACGAGCAACCGGCGAAAAATTAACGGCTAAATATTACGCAAAACAGTTTGTAAAATGATTTGATTGTTTTGATGTAGGTAAACGGAAAAGGGTGAGGGGGAATTTCCCATCACCCTATTATTGCTCAATTTGGGATTTGGTTTATATGATATGAAGTAATATATTCTATGAGCAAGGAAATTTTAGGGTCCGTCTTATTTAAAGTGAGGAATGAAAATGGCTGTAAAGAAACAACAAAGTAATATTTACCAGCTTAAGATAACTTTGAAGGGAAGCAAACCACCCATCTGGAGGAGAATACAGGTTAATAGTGATATAACTCTTCATAAGCTTCATAAAATTATACAGATAGTCATGGGGTGGTATGGTGGACATCTGCATCAGTTTATCATAAGGGGAAAGTATTATGGCATACCAGATCCTGAGATTGACTTTTATGATGTTAAGGATGAAAGACGGGTGAAATTGAATCGATTGGTTTCTAAAGAAGGGGAGAAGTTTATTTACGAGTATGATTTTGGTGATGATTGGGAACATGTCATATTACTCGAAAAAATCCTCCCACCAGAACCTGAGAAACATTACCCCATTTGTATTAAAGGTAAGCGCGCCTGTCCACCAGAAGATTGTGGTGGAATCTGGGGGTATGAGGAATTTTTAAAAGCAATCAAAGACCCTAATCACCCGGAGCATGAGGAGATGTTAGAATGGATAGGAGGCGACTTTGATCCGGAGGAATTTGATTTAGAGTATGTCAATGAAATACTAAAAGAACTTTGAATATAATATTACCCGCCATACCTGCGCAGGTAATATGCAGGTAGCTATGGTTTACGGGAGGTTGATAACATCCATATTACCGGGAAGTCCAATCGATATGGTGCTTCCGGGGATAGGCAATGTAGGGTTTATACACACCATCCGGGGAGGTGTTTGAGCAAACATTTTCGATTAAGGATTCAGCTTCTTGAATGACCAAATTATCCTTAAGGGTAGAACTCCGTTTAATCATTGAAGGTCTAATGGGGGGAATTTATTCAGGTTCTTCGACATATGAATTTAAAAATTTCAATACATTCTTTTTAGCTGTAATAACAAATTAATTTAATTACCTCTCCGGTCCGATTATCCACCTGCAGCGCATAAAGGGAAAGCGGGACAAATTCCTGCTCGACGCTTAGTAAATTGTACAGTCCCACACCGATGATAATAAACGACTGTGCGTCGCCGGAATAACTTCCCAGCGCCTGAACCGGTTTACCATCGAATAGTTGAGACAACGAAATATGGTTTATTTCCTCACCCGATTTGTTTACATACGAGAGCAGTGTTTCTACATTTCTGAAGAAAGCGCTTTTATGCATGATCCAGATCCGTTCTTTTTCCCGAACATTTAAATTCAGTTCGGGAATGAATCGGGGTTTGATAAACTCCTTACTTTTCCCGGAGAACGGTGTATTACCGCAGTGCACTCGATAGGTTTTCTTTTTCGGAACCGGAACCAGCGACCAATCCTTTTTGAATCGCCAGATTTTCTTTTGATACAAAACGTGAGTAAAAGATTCCCTTTTGGTAGGCGAGAGTAAATGAAGATTTTCATCCAGAGCAAACCGTTTCCCTCCGGGAGAAACCACGTATAACCAGTTATGAATGGGATTGTATTCCGGCGGTTCCGGTGGTAGGGTCAGGCTATCGCCCAGTGAAGGATATCGTTGCACAATTTCGGTGTCTGTGGCAACTACAGCCGGAATGGATAGATCCAGCAGCAAAATTTTCTGGTAGTAGTCAACTACCCAGCCCTTTGCTCCACCATTCCAGAAAATACGAAATCTGTAAGAGTACCTTTCATTACCCAGGTAAATTGATCCCGCCGATTTCCCGCTGGGTAATTCATAGGTTTCTAAAAAGAAGGCATATTTAGGAGGTGAGGTTCCCCGTCGTGTACCACCTTTCATATAATTCAATGTGCTCAGATAAACAGTGTTCTTGTGGGGATAAACGTAGAGCTTTTGCATACGTCCATGTTTCAGATGAGAGAGCAAATTCCAGGCGAAAAACACTCCAATCCCAAAAGAAAATATGATGATGAGAAAAAATATCCAATTATTGATGGAATGTTTTCTGTCGATTTTAGTTAACAGCCAGCCCACAGGGATAACGGCTGCAATTCCGCAAACATAAGGAAAGAAGAGTTCAAATATTGGGTGTGAATAAATAAAATAGTTCATCGGAAGTAATCGATCCTTTTTAATATTTCGCCATT
>JALWDQ010000883.1:0-2296 GCA_027039625.1 Calditrichia bacterium
GATGTGGGTGGGGGTTGCTTTTCCACAGGGACGTCAGTATCAGATTGGGGTGTCCAAGGACAATTTAAGCTGGTTCTGGGAAGGGCGATTGGAACTATCCGCCAATTCCGGCAGCAAAAGCCAATTCCTCTTGAAAAATCGATTTTTGAGTAATCTTTTCCGCAGCGGAAATCTGGATAATAAATGGAAAGATGAAAATAATTTAACGGGAAGCTGGAGCCTCTGGTACCGGCCATATTTAAAAATTTCCACCAATTTTATCTCCCATATTTTTTCCGATGAAAATACTTTTGTGAAATTTAGTAAACATTTGCTGGTGGAACGGTTTGAATATCACCCGCACAAAAGTATTAAGCTGGCTCCGGGGATTGGTTACGCCACAGAAGATATTTACAGTTTTCGAGATCGCGGATGGTACACGGAATTTAATATGGATATTCGCGATTACGAGTTAGGGGGATATCATAATACAACATCCGGAAAAAGCTCCTGGTTTTTTTTTCCGGGACGCCGTAATCAGGAACATAAGATTTTTCTCTCCTTTCGCAAAGATTTTTCCGCTTATGCTTCCGATTCTCTGCAGGTAGGATACGAGTTCCGCGAAAACGCTTACCATCTGGCGCAATCGCAAAATCTGGAGAATGTAGAAGTAAATGCCCGCTATTTGTACAATATGCTGGTGTACAGCTTGACCCGGAATTCCCGCTTCGATCTGGAAACCCGTGTGCAGAACCGCGATGTATTCCAGACAAATCCCGATCTCCAGAACCAGCGCAAGGAATTTAGTTTGAACAATCGTCTGCGATACATTTACCAGGGGAACAGAATCCACACTCGCCTGTCTTTCCTGACCGGTAGTTTAACAAACCGGGCTTCTCGTGCGCAGAGCAGTGGCTATCTTTCCACCAATAATATTCAGGGACTGCAAACAGCGTTCACTTTATTCTCGGGGTGGAATTTTACACCCCGTGATCAGTTAAGCACTTCTCTCTCTTATACAAAGTATGAATATACTTCACCCGATACGGCTCAGCATATCGATGAGGACGATATCCGATTTATCGGTGATGTGGCTTATCGCCACCGGTTTAGTCCTTTTTTTGAAGGAGCTATCCATTTTAATGTGTATCTTTATCATCAAATTTACATCCATGCCTCCCGTAGCGGAAATAATAACTGGAATCGCATTTACCAATTGCAACCGGTCTTTCGTCTTAAAATACCGGGTGTTCTGGAAAACACCAACAGCCTGAAAATTCTGGCTAATTACACGGTGTACGATTTTGAGGAGTTCCTGCCGCAAATTCGCAGTTACATTTATCGTAAGATGATTTTTAGCGATTCGTTAACGGTGTATTTAACTCGCGCAATCCGATTTTTAGCCCTGTACCAACTGGAAAAAGAGGACAACGGAACGTTTTTTAAAGATGTGTTTGCTCAACAGGTGAGTCGGGAATTAACCAGCCATTTTGTAGATATCAGTCTGGTGTACACCCGTTTCCAGCGGATGAAGATGATTACCGGCTGGAACTGGTACATTCGTCGGGAATGGAGCTATGCCCCGGAGTTCCGTCAGTCCCGGGATTATTTTGCTTTCTCACCCCGCCTGACCCTCATGGTTACCCTGAGCCGAAGGCTGATGCTGCATATGACCTACGCTCCTAAGGTGTATCGGGATATTGACCTTCCTCATCGGTATTATGTAACCGGATATATTCGATTGAGGTATTTGTTTTGAGTAAGTTCTGTAACTCAAACTTTAGTTTGAGTTTGTGGAGTGACAGAGATGAAAGAGCTCAAATTTTCGTTAAAATTGCCGGTAGCAAGGAGGTGCATTGTTTCTCAAACTTAAGTTTGAGAAACAATTTGCTCAAACTAAAGTTTGAGCTACAAATTGAAAAAAATAGTTCTTAATTTTGAATTTGGTAGATGGGAAAGATTGCGTTTATATTCAGTTTGCAGAGAAATTGGAATTGGAAAATATCCCAGGGTGTTTTATGAAAGGTATTTCGTTACACAAACTTTTTTTCTGGATGTTATTTGCTTTAATATTTAGCACTTTCTCATTTCAGGTTCAGGCCGGCATTCAGGTAATACAACAATCTGAAAAAGGGATGATGCTGGAATTTGAATTGTCGGAATTACGGGTGTATCCTTATTCGTTTGATAATCGGCAGTATATGCTGTTTTTGTTTGATGGTGGAGCCGTGGAAAGCCATCCGGGGGAACCAGCTGTTCCGGTGGTTACTGGACGGGTAGCGATTCCACCTCAGGCTCAGGTTCAGGTGGATTACCA
>JALWDQ010000884.1:0-7074 GCA_027039625.1 Calditrichia bacterium
GATTGAAATCCGCGATACGGGCATCCCCATGCCGCCCGAGTACATCGAAAAAATCATGGATCCCTTCTCGAACATCGAGCACACGGGCGAAATGAATCTGGGGCTCACCGTCAGCATCCAAATGATCAAGGATATCGGTGGAACTGTCCGCATCCAGAGTTTTCCGGAGGAAGGCAATGCCATTACCATTCAAATTCCGAAATACCAAAAGGATAAGGCCAATCATGAAAGCGAAGCCGTTTCGATGGGTTAGTTCGGCCATTGTTGCAGGAATATTTTATCTTCTGGTGGGAATGGGAAGAGCCGATACTACCGGTTCCCTTCCTCAGATTCTCTCTTTTGAAACGAATCAAGGACACACGGAAATCCTTTTTCATCTCCCTTCCAGCGTCCATCTGAAGCTTCTGAACCCGTCACCGGCTCAAAAATTGCTGGTAAAAATTTACTCCTCCAATTTAAATCGAACCTTCCGGCCTTATTTCAAAATTTCCGTGCCAGAACCATCGGGCATTGCAAGCATTCAGCAGCTTCCGCTTAAGAAAAACAGCCGTTTGCTGGTGTTTACCCTCAAAAGTAATTTGAACTTTTCCCTGCACCAGGGGAACCCCACTCGCATCATCCTGCACGATGAAGCCTTTTTCGACCCTCTGGAACAGCTTTACCAGCAAGCCGTTGCTCTCCAGAAAGCGGGTCAACTGGATAAAGCCCTTACTCTGTACCGCAAAATCATTTTTAAGAATCGGCGCCACGGCAATGCCTATTTTAAAGCGGGGCAAATTCGGTTTGCTAAAAAACAGTACCATCTGGCGGAGATTAATTTTAAACATGCCCTGCGGTTGAAATGCGATTCTCTGGGATTGTATCGGGACATGGCCCGGCTTTACCGGGTGCTGGGCAATTCGGTGCTGGCGCGGAAATACCAGAGACTTTATCAGGAACAGTACAGCCGCCAGCCGCAGCCGGTTCCCGATTCGCAGAAACAGGTTTCGGCAGTTGAAGCATCCTCCCCTGCGGGCAGCGAAAATCCGGTTAAAACCTCCCCGCCCTCTATGGAAGAAAATGCTGCTCCCTCGCAGCT
The DNA here is from genome assembly GCA_027039625.1 of Calditrichia bacterium. Lineage (GTDB taxonomy): Bacteria > Calditrichota > Calditrichia > RBG-13-44-9 > RBG-13-44-9 > JALXCH01. Next base: position 1,079 of record JALWDQ010000884.1, read on the forward strand.
AACCCGGGCAACCGACTCTTCCGTGGTATCAACTTCCCGGCTGCCGGAGAAACCAGCCCGTTCGGCGAACCACATTCTTCTGTATCTGCTGGGAACCGCTCTGTTGCTGGGCGTTCTTCTGTACTGGTTAATCACTTCCATCCAGAAGCGAATGGTTCAGCGTCTGAAGACCACAACTTTCCCGGAATTGAATCTGGAGAAAAATCGGGAAAAGATTTTGCAAACGGCACAGGCGGCACTTCAACAGGCAGCGCAGCGGGAAGAGCAAATGGCTGAAATGCCTCCGAAACCCGAGCCTCCCGCCGAGCCATCCGGATTGAGGGAACCTGCAAAAGCCTCTCCTCCGCCGGTGGAGGAGGAAATGGCCTCGGTGTTAACGGAAGATTCTCCGGCTCAACTGAGCCAGCTTAACCTGGAGGAACCGGAGAATCGACTGAAACTGGCCCGAAGTTTAAATCTGGGTGTGGGCGAACTGGAACTGGCATTAAACCTTAAAGCGCATCAGCGCAACGTACATAAGAATTTATCCCGGGAAGAACAGATTGCCCGCCTGTACCAGAAGAACCTGAATGTGGCAGAAATTGCCAGACGGATGAAAATCGGGCAGGGTGAGGTGGAGTTCTACCTGGCCATGCAAAAACAACTGGGAAAATCCGGAACCCAAAATCGTTAAAAGTCGGACTGTACCCGAAACAACCCTGCAAGAATGCACCCGAAAAATGTTCAATCAGTGTAATTCATGGAAATTGAATTTAACAACCTTTCTCAGAATAGATTCTGGCCCGAGTTAACCCGAAATTTACTGCCAGGCGACCGGCTCTCTTTTCGGGTGCTTCGGCGGCTGGCGCCGTTTCGCTACCTGGTGCAGCATCGGGGGCACACCCTTTTCGTTACCAGTACCGAGTTGCTGAAACCGGGCAACATCGTCCTGCTGGAACTTCAGCAAACACAACCAAGGCTTAAATTTAAATTCATCACCACCTTTCCAGGAAACACCGCTTCGGCAAATTCCCTCTCCACCTTTCGGCAACAGGGGCTCATGGGATTACTGGAAAGCTGGGCGGTGCGCTGGGAACTCCCAATTAAATCCCGGGATGTGAACCGTCTGAAACATCTTCTGCGAGAAAATAAACGGGTAAAACAGTATCCTCATATGTTCTTGCTCGGTTATTTCTTCTTTCTGCAAAACGACACCGAATTCGGTGAGGAACCGTTTTCTGCTTTCCAGGAATGGTTCTTGGGGAAGGAGACCCCGAGCTCCCGGGACGAACTGGCTGATTCTTCCCCGGAGCCCTTTCCCTTCCCCTTCGTGCCGGAAGAAGGTTCACCTTCTCCCCGGGAAATTACGGACTTCTTCGCCCGCCTGCTCGCCTATTTTACCCGATACTCCCGGGATGCTCAATCTCCCTCAACGCAGCAGTGGGAAACTGCATTGAACCGCCTCTTCAGTGGTCAACTCAAAGGATTTCGGCGCGGAAAGTGGCTGCTGCTTCCTTATCCCGGCTCCCGGGGGAATCCTCCCTGGCTCAGCTTCTGGCGTCAGCACCGGGTGCATCGCCAAAAATACCTCGATTTTGCGTTTTTATTTTCCGGGCAAACGCTTGGTTCGGTAGCAGTGGAAGGGCGCTGGGCACAGGAATTGTTGCATGTTAAATTAATTACATTTCCCCATCAAGAAATAGGGAAAAATGCCGAAAATATAACGTTACGTTTAAGGAAAAGATTAAACCAGGCTGGGTATTCAACACCACAAATTCATTTATTTTCGGTACAAGAACCTTTTACCTGGATTGGAAATTTAATTTTCGGAGCCAGAAATAAAATTGAGGTCACAATATAAGGGATGAAAGAGAACAAACCGACAGCCAGAATTCTGGTGGTTGACGACAGCCCCGAGAGCATCAATTTGCTGGTTTACTTTTTAAAACCGGCGGGTTACGAAGTGCTCACCGCCGAGGACGGACCGGAAGCCATCGAAATTGTGGAGAAAACGCCGCCGGACATTATTTTGCTGGACATTATGCTTCCCACCATCGACGGTTACACCGTGTGCGAACGGTTGAAGAAGAACCCCCGTACCCAGCACATCCCCATCATCATGATTACTGCCTTGAAAGAATTAAAAGATAAAATTCGGGCGCTGGAAGCCGGAGCCGACGATTTCATTACCAAACCTTTCGAAAACGTGGAACTACTGGCGCGGGTAAAATCGCTTTTACGGATTAAACGCTACCACGATGAACTCATCCGGCAAAACGAAAAATTAAAACGGCAGCAGAAGGCTTTGCGGCGGGAAGATTTGCTCAAAAAAGAGCTCACTAACCTCATTGTACACGACATGAAAAATCCCCTGTTCGTGATTCAGGGAAATTTGCAGATGATAGAGATGACCCGCAGTTCTTCCGAAAATGTGGATATGCGCGTGTACACCGAACGCATCATGCGCGGGAGCCGGAGTCTGCTCCGCATGATTCTGAATCTTCTGGACATCAGCCGATTGGAACAAAAAAGCATGGAAATTGAACCGGTTCCCACCAATTTGAATGTGATGTTAAACGAGGTGGTCGAATCGTTAAAAGACATTCCCGAGCACCAGAATAAAACTGTGCTCATGAAACTGTACGAGGAATTTTCCCAGGTGTACGTGGATAAAGACATTTTTGAGCGAGTGCTGGACAATTTACTCAACTATGTATTTCAGAATACTCCGGAATATCTTTCCATCTTGATTGAGACGGAGAAAAACGAGCGGGAGCAGGTGTTGCTAAAGGTGACACATGATGGAAAACCCATTCCGGCGCGGTTTCGTAAGAAAATATTTTTAAAGAATGCCCAACCCGAGCTCAAAAAAGCAGGTTTTAAACCGGCCCGGGGACTGGGATTAATTTTTTGTAGAATGGCAATGGAAGCGATGGGAGGAAAAATTTACCTCGACGAGAATGTCACGGATCAGAACTGTTTTGTTCTGGAAATTCCCACGCTGAAATCCGTGAACCCAAAATAACAGGGTATGGCTCGTTCATGGAAACAACTGTGAGTAAAGAAGGGATTATTCTCCGCGTCAGCGAAGACAAGCTAAAGGCGGAACTTCACATTACCAATACGGCGCTATCCCGGAAGAAGATTTTATTCATTATTAAAGATTTGCTGAAATCACAGGGGATTCGGTACGGGTTGCAAACAGAGAATTTAAAAAATGCTCTGCACGGTTCTATTCAAACGACTCCTTTCATCATTGCCCGAGGGCGTAAACCCCGGATGGGTCGTCCTCCCCGGATCGAAAAACTCATCGATTTTCCTTCCGAGAAAAAAATTTTCCAGAAGACGAGTAACGATCGGGTAAATTACAAAGAAATTATCCGCTACAATATTGTGGAAAAAGATACGCCTCTGCTTCGCATTCTTCCGGCGGAACCGGGCATACCCGGGAAAAATATCCTGGGAGAAGTCATTCCCCCACCCCCCATGCCCGATAAAAATCCCGTTCGGTTGGGGAAAAATGTAGCATACGATAAAAACGATCCGACATTGATTATTGCCACCAGTCCCGGAATGGCGACATTTTCGGAAACAGGTAAAATCGAAGTTTTTGACACTTTTGAAGTGGATGGCGATATCGACCTGGATACCGGGAACGTTCGCTTTCCGGGTCGGGTGATTGTTAATGGCGATGTGAAAGCTGGGTTCATTGTGGAAGCAAGAGAGGATGTAATTATTTATGGCTCGGTGGAGGATGCCCAGGTGCAGGCAGGACGGGATATTATTGTTCATCAGGGTTTCTCCGGGGGAATAAAAGGGAGACTCCAGGCGGGACGGGATATTCAGGTCGCTTTTGCCCGCAATGGCAAACTAGAAGCGCATCGCGATATTTTTTTCGAAGTGGAACTGATTGCCTGTCGTACCAGAGCTTACCGCGCAGTCAAAAGTTCCGATGGGCGCGTTGTGGGAGGGCGCACCGAAGCGATGGAATCCATCCAGATCCGCTCGGCCGGCAGCGAAGAAGAAGTGCGAACCATCCTGGTAGTAGGGCAAAAAAAGGTGTTAAATGAAGAACGAAATGCACTCCTGGAACAAATCAAAGAATACCAAAAGGCTTTCGATGCTAATAAAGAGCGAATTTATCTTCTGGTGGTAAAAAAATTGGACCGGAAACTCTCTGCTGCCGAAGCTCAGGAACTTGAAGAATTGCAACAAAGACAGGAAGAAATTAAAGGAGATTTGAACCGTTTTAAAGCGCTGCTGGAAACGGTTCAACAAAAATACGAAAAATTAAAAAAGGCGTATATCCGAATTAACGGCGTGGTGTATCCTAATGTGGAAGTCCACGTGGGAGAAGGAACCTGGCTTAACCAGGAGAAATTGCATTACATTACTTTGTACGAAAAGGACGAGCGGGTGAGAATTACCCGTATTTAATCATCGGTTTTTTCATCACATTATTATTAATCTTTTATTTTACCCCCGGTGTGGGAAAAATCGCTTCCCGATTTAATTACCCGAGATCATTTTTATTCCCTTACTCTGAGGATTCTTCTTCCACCACAACCATGGCAATAGCATGAGTCCGGGAATGGGAAAGACTCAGGTGGAGTTTTTTCCTCTCGCACAATTCTGCTGCTTCACCATGCAATTTTAAATAAGGTTTTCCCCGACTATCGTTAAGCACTTCCACATTGGTCCAGCGGATGCCCTGAGCAATTCCCACCCCCAGCGCTTTAGCGACCGCTTCTTTAGCAGCAAAGCGAGCGGCAAAGCTGCGGGCATCTGCTTTCCGACGGCAATATTCCACCTCCTGCGGGGTGTAAATCCTTCGTAAAAAGCGCTCTCCGTACTGCTGAATTGCTTCTTCAATGCGCTGAATTTCGACCAGATCGACCCCCACCGAGAAAACGGACATGCTTCCCTCTCACTCAATTTGTTTGCGAAACCGCTCAACGTTGTCCAGAAACAGGTCGATGGCTCCTGCATAGCCCTGGCGATAGATGGGTTTCTGCCGCAGGGTTTGTGCAGATTCTGCCAGTTGTAAAAATCGGGCTCTGGTGGCTTCATCCAGCGGCTGATGGTTAAGAATGGCCTGCTTTAATTTGGGGAGTAACCATTTGAATTCCCCTCGTAGCTGGTAATATTCCCGATACCCATCTCCGGGAAAAAATTCCTCTAATTTGTCTGCTACTGTTTGAAGTTGCTGGTAAATCTCCTCCAGGCTATCCGGTTCCACCAGATCCATTTTCATCAGCAGAGCTTCCGCTTTTAGCCGGGTCAACAGCTCCTGATTCTTCTTTACCTGAGCTCCTGTTTTAAGAGACGCATTCTCCTTTAGAGCAATATCCACATTGTGTAAGAGTTGATTCACAAAATTCCGTTTGGGCAGAAATTCATCCGTCTGTTTGGCTTTTTCGAATAACACTTCGGAATAAAGGGTGTACGCCGTGACCAAATCTGGTCGGGAAATTTTAGAAGATACGCGGTGCAACGCATCTTTAATGTACACGTAGGCTTCGTTAAATTTCCCCAGGCGGTAGTAACTATCGGCACGGATTAATTTAATTTCAAAACACTCCGGCGACCGGTCAATACAATCGATAGTAGATTGCACCACCTGTTCGTATTGGCCGTTCTGGTGCCAGAGTTTCAGCTTTTTCAGGCGGGATGGCATGCAACTGTACATCAACGTTAACAGAGCAAAAAGAACCACCAATCCCGGTAAAAATCTTTGCAAACCTCGTGTTGAATAAAACCGATTCATATTCTCCCCCTTTCGACCTCTCTTTTTTACCTGAATAAAATTAAATCAACTTTATAATCGTAAAAATCAGTTCTTGCCACTAAAACACCGATTTCCGGATTTCTTTTAAATATTCCAGCACCTTATTCACATCAATTTTCTTTATCCGGATTTTATCAATGAGTTGCATCAGTTCGTTGAGTACGGCGTTTCCTTCTTTATCATCTTTTACTCGTTCCAGATATTGGGCAAAATTCTGGTAGTTTTCCAG
>JALWDQ010000885.1:0-7073 GCA_027039625.1 Calditrichia bacterium
AAATAAAAGGAGAATAAAAACGAAGGAGTGATTCGTACTGATGCAATATAACCTGAAATCATAGACCCATCTCCATAAACAAATCAAACTCAATTATCGGACGGAAAAGCAAAAAAATTAGGTAATTTTCGAATATCTTTTGCTCCTAATCGTCGTTTCTCAAAAAGAATGGGCACATACTTTCTCCGTTGTTTGGGCACCTGAATAATTCCGGTGTAGGAGCAACAGGGAAAATTGCGTATATTTAAGTTTCTTAAAACTTTCGGTGAAATGAAACGACCATCAACACAACTAACCGAAGGCCCCATTGCCCGCAATTTATGGAAGCTGGCCATTCCCATGATGGTGGCATTTGCCTTCCAGACCAGCTTCAATTTTGTGGATCGCTATTTCATCAGTCGTCTGGGAGATACCGCCACTGCTGCAATTGGGATGGCGTTTGTGGTGCAACTCATCATTATTGCCCTGGGTTCGGGCATTGGCATGGGATTAAATTCCTACATTTCCCGTAATCTGGGAGCCGGGAAAAAAGAAATTGCCATTAGTGCCGCACTGCACAGCTTTTTGCTGGCCATCTCCCACGGAATTTTAATCACCATCTTAGGTTTACTCACCCAGCACCAATTGTTTCTTTTTCTGGGAGCGCGGGGAGAATTGCTTGCCGACATCCTGGATTATTTAACCGTTCTCTTTTATTTCGCACCCATTTATTTGCTCTCCATGATTTCCAACAACATTTTCAGAGGCTGGGGCGATACCGTTTATCCCATGAAATTTATGATTGTGGGTACATTTTTGAACATCGTTCTGGATCCCATTCTTATTTTCGGCTGGGGCCCCATTCCCGCTATGGGGTTAAAAGGGGCTGCTTTAGCTACGGGATTGGCACGTACTGCCTCTTTCCTCTACAACCTCTTTGTTTTAGTCATTCGCAAGAAACCGGCTCCGCTCTCTTTTGCATTTTTCCGTTTTCGCCTGACCATTGTCAAGGGAATATTCCAGGTAGGCTTTCCTTCTTCGGTAGCTCAAATTCTGAACAGCCTCACTTTAATGATGATTTATTTTATCCTGAAACGTTTTGGTACCGCACCGCGCTCGGCTTACATCATCGCGTACACCTACGAAGTGGTGGTCTTTCTTCCCGTGATGGGGCTGGCGCAGGCCATGGCTATCATGGTAGGCCACAACTACGGGGCAAAAAACTACCGGCGCATTCGGCAGGTGTATTTTACAGGGTTACGCATCTCCCTGAGCATTATGGCCGTTTTAAGCGGAGTAATCCTGCTCTTCCCCCAGGCTCTGGCAGCGGTGTTTGCTCGCAGCAATCAGGTGTTAGAAATGACCACCACTGCCCTGAAGATTCTGGCACCGGGTTATTTATTTCGTGGGGTATTTATGTGTACCATCGCCAGTTTTCAGGGAATTGGCCTGGGACGGCATCAACTGATGGCGATGATTATTAAAATGGCAGGCATGCTGATTCCCCTGGCGTACCTGGGCGCTTATTGGTGGGGAATTCCCGGTGTGTGGTGGGGAATTTTTCTGGCCAATCTGCTTTCCAGCATCGTCATGTTTCTCTGGTTCCACCTGCTGTACCATTACCGCCTCATTCGCGGAAAAGTAATCACATTGTGACGTAGATTATTTTATTTCTTGACATCCATGATTTTATTGTTATTTTTCAGGTTCACAAAATTTATTTGTTTCATTGTAATGAATTGGAAATTGCTACCACCGGGATTTAACAATAGTGAAACAAATTAAGAGAAAGCATAATTATAATCAGTGAAAATCAGAGCGGAAATGAGCATGGAGTGGAAAGAGAAAATCGAGCAACTGGCAGCGTTGCTGGAAAAAATTCCTCAAGCCCAGAGATTTGAGGTGGAAAAGGGGGTTTACCAGCCTTATTTCGTGCTGGATTTACGCCCTGCCAACTGGGAGATTTTACCGTACGCCGAATACACCCGCCTGGACGGAAAACCGGGCAAAGAGCTGAAACTCAATCTCCAGATTCTGGAATCGCAAAAGGTGAATATCTCCGAGGAAGAAATCAACGTACTTTCCTATATTTATTCATTTACCAATTACGATACCCGGCGCCTGTTTAATTACGGTCAGCCGGTGGGATTTTTGCTGGATTGGCTCCGTTCCAGCCGCTTAAAGGTGCGGGAGCCGGAAACCAAAAACCTCATCCCGGTGGAAATGTCCGATGAAATCGGCAACCTCTCTCTGGGGCTGTATCGCGAAGGCGATAAATATCTGCTGCAACCGGCCATTGTCTTTCCCGACCACTCCATCATCATCGATGATTCCGTGTACATCCTCACCGCCAATCCCATCTACCTGTTTTACAAAAATACCATTTACCGGGTGAACTCCAATTTACCTCCGTTTTTCTGGATCAATTTCTTCCGCATCCAGAAGCAGGTGGAAATTCCCATGGAAGAATTAAGCGATTTCATCACCTCTTTCGTCCCGCAAATTTTACCTGCACTGGATTGGAAGAGCCTGGAAGACCATCTGAAAAAATACGAACTGCCCCTGAGCAGCACCCGAATCTACCTCTCCGAGCGGGCTGGGCATCTGGTGGTGGAGGTGTTTTTTGTCTATCGGAACTCGGAATTTCCGGCATATCCGGTGGTGGAGAAATCCCTGGCGACGGAGGGAAAATATTTGTACGTGGTAAAACGCAATACCGAGCGCGAGGCCGAAATTCGCCGTCTGTTGCACCAGAACGGTTTGTTTTACCTGCAACACCGCTGGCAACTGGATCCACAATACAAGGTGCTGGATTGGCTGCGGGAGAAGGTGCCGGAACTGGCGCGTCAGGGCATCGAATTTTTCGGGGAAGAGAATTTGCACCGCTTCCGGCTGCGGCGCGGTAAACCCGTGCTGCGGCTTCAGGTATCCACCCATCAAGATTGGCTGGAACTGAAATACCGCATTGAATTAAACGGCGAACTGCTGCCGGTAAACGACTTTTTCTCCCAGATTCGCCAGGGCAAGAAGTACATCAAATTAACCGATGGCTCCAATGTGTATCTGGATGAGGAAAACTTAAGCCGCTTCCGCCAGGCGCTGGCTCTGCTGGAAGGGGATAGCGTCTCCGGCGAACGCCGCTTCCACCTGGCCGCCATGCCCGTGGTGGAAGACCTGCTCCAGATGGCGGATGAGGTGGAACAGGATGCCACCTTCCGCAAGTGGCGGGCAAACTACCGGGAGATGAAACAAATCCAGACTGTCCCGGTTTCCCGCTCTTTTACCGGGAAGTTGCGGGACTACCAGCAAGCGGGGCTGAACTGGCTCTACTTCCTGCACCGCATGCACATCGGCGGTATTCTGGCAGACGATATGGGGCTGGGAAAAACCGTGCAGGTGATTGCCTTACTGGATAAATTACGGGAAGAATATCAGCTTACGGAACCAGCACTGGTGGTGGTACCGGTTACCGTGCTGTTCAACTGGGAGAACGAAATCCATCGATTTGCACCTAAACTGCGCGTTTTGCGCTACCAGGGACAAAAGGCAGAACGGGAAAAACTGCAGAAGAAATTTTCCGAATACCATGTGGTTGTGCTGAGTTACGGCATCGTGCTGCAGGATCAGGAAGTGTTGCAAAAACAGAAATGGTCGTATCTCATTCTGGATGAATCCCAGAAAATTAAAAATCCCGCCACCAAAACTTACCAGGCGGTGCTACGGTTTCAGGTGCCCCACCGTCTGTGCCTGACCGGTACACCGGTGGAAAATAGCGTGATGGATCTGTGGGCACAGTTAAATTTCCTGAATCCCGGGATGCTGGGTTCCTTCCGAAAGTTTGAAGCCCGGTTTGGCAGCAACAACGGAAATGAAGAAGAAAATCAGAAGCTGCTGCGCAAGCTGGTGTACCCGTTCATTTTGCGCCGCAGTAAAGAAGACGTGGTGAAGGAATTGCCGGATAGAACGGAGATTGTACAGGTAGTGGAAATGACCGATAAACAGCGGGAAATTTACGAGCAGGGGCTGGAATATTACCGCCGCGAGGTTCTGGAGCAGGTACATCGGGAAGGAATTCAAAAAGCGCGCATGAAAATCTTAGAAGCACTCACCTATTTACGCCAGGTGGCCTGCCACCCGGCAATACTGGACGAAAACGCCGGACTGTACGATTCCGGCAAAATCGAATTGCTGGACGACATGCTGGAAGAAATTTTGCAGGAAGGCCACAAAGTGCTGGTTTTCTCCCAGTTTGTGCGCTTCCTTAAACTGGTGCGCACCCATCTGGATTTGCGGGAATGGCGCTACGAGTATCTGGACGGAAGTACGCGCGATCGCCAGACCCCCATCCAGAATTTCCAGGAAAATCCCGATGTAAAAATCTTTTTAATCTCCTTAAAAGCCGGGGGGTTGGGGTTAAATCTCACCGCCGCCGATTATGTGATTCATCTGGATCCCTGGTGGAATCCCGCTGTGGAGCAGCAGGCTACCGATCGCGCCCACCGAATTGGACAGGTCAATCGGGTGTTTGTGTACAAGTACATCATGAAAAATTCCGTGGAAGAAAAAATTCTGGAACTGCAGCGGAAAAAGCAAAAGCTGTTTCGCAATTTAATCACCAACGAAAAGAGCTTCATTAAACAACTCACCACCGAAGATCTGGAATTGCTCTTTCGACCGCTGCAGGAGAAATAGTCCTGCGGAATTCCCGCCCAATCTTGCGCTCCTGTTCCGAAAAAAATGCACTTCCTCTGGTTTCAGATTTGTTTTTCATCCGGAGTTTTGTTATTTTCTTTATGGAACCCGAAGGGAAACTCCGGTAGTTCCCATAATTAATCGATTCACGCTTCCTGGTATTCATTCATATTTTAGTAAAGCTTTAAAAAACACCGGACTCAATTCAAATTCCACGACTGTTCAATAAAAACCCAAGGAGGAAAAAACCATGTTGTGCGCACGAGACATTATGACCACCGAGGTCGTTACCATTCAGGGAGACAAAACCGTGGCCGAAGCAGTAAAGCTGATGCAGGAGAAAAAACTCCGGGCTTTGATTGTGGAACCCCGGAATCGGGATGATGCCTACGGAATGATTACGGAAACCGACATCGTTTACAAAGTGGTGGCATACGGAGAAGACCCCAACCAGATTAAAGTACACGAAATAATGACCAAACCCCTCATTGTGGTGAACCCCGATCTTTCGGTGGAATACGTGGCTCGCCTGTTTGCCATGACGGGAATTCGCCGGGCACCGGTAATTCAACAAAGCCTGATGGGCATCATTTCGGTCACGGACATTCTCCAACGCGCCGTGTAATTCCCAGGCCAATCCTGCAATAATTACCTCAACCACCTGTTACAGCCATTTTTCCTCAAATAAAATGACCGGGGATTTCTACCCCGGCATTTTTTTTGAACCAAACCCGGGTGTGAAGTGTATGCCTTGCTGGATTGATGCAGCAGGAGAAAGATCATGAACCGTTTCCGTATGCGATTTATTGTGTTGCCGGTAATTGTTTTTCTAATGGCGGGCTGGAAAATTGGCGGAGCGACCGAACAACCCCAGAAGGTGTACCGCATCATTTACGTGCAAAAACCGCTCTCCTGGTACCAGGAGCAGGAGAAATTATGGCACCAGGTGGTGCAAAAAGAACCACACAACAGCCAGGCCTGGTACAATTATTTCCTCGCCGTGCGTTATGGCCACCGCCTCGACCCCTGGAAAATTCAGAAACAACGGCTGGATTCCTTATTAAACGTTATGGAACAATATATCCCGGATTCCTACGAATTCGTCTATCTCAAATTCTTTCACACAAATTCTTACCGGAAACCGGATTCCGCTTTGCTGGAAAAGCTGAAAAGCATGTACCGGGCTTACCCCCGGCGCCCGGAGGCTATCTACGAACTCATTAACTACTACGAACGCTACGGTAATTTCGAGGAAGTGGCAAAATACTGCCAGGCTCTCTACAAAACCGAAGATATTTCCAGCGGATTGCTCAATTACAACTATAACGTCCTGGCTTCCACGGACAGCAACGCCATTTTATTCACCAATGGGGATAATGATACCTATCCGGCCTGGGTTTTACAGTACGCCAGAGAAATTCGTCCCGATGTGCTGGTTTTGAATCTTTCGTTAATGCGCTTAAAAGGATATCTGGAACGAAAGTTGAAAGCGCACCACCTTTCGCTACCCCTGGAGAAACTCCCCAAACCCTGGAGCAGGGATTTTTTACTTCAATTCGTGAATATGCTTCACGAAACATATCCCGAACGCCCACTTTATTTTGCTCTTACAGTGAATCGCAACCTCATCAAACCGTTTCAGGATGATCTGTACATTGTGGGGATGGCTTACCGTTACAGTCCGCAGCGGATTGATAATCTGGCTTACCTCAGAAGAAATTTCAACCGCCGTTTGCGGCTGGATTACCTGTGGTATGATTGGTACGACGAGCGATTTCTCCAGACGCCTTCCGTCCGGAGGCTTAATTTGAATTACGTCGTGCCGCTGGTTCAACTGGCGGTGCACTGCCACGAAAGCGGGGAAGAAAACATGGCACATTACTGGTTTCGCCTGGCAGAGATGCTGGCACAAAAAGCGAACAAAAAAGAGTGGCTGGAATATATTCGCCATGCTGCCAGAACGGGACAAATCACCTCCCCATAATGGAAACACCGGATGCCAAACATGCGAGCCTTTCATTCCAGAAAATCGGAGCGTTTCTGCCAGATGAGCGATGAAGAATTATTCCGCCTTATTCAACTGGGGGAAGAAGAAGCATTTACCGAGCTCTATTCCCGTTACAGTCGGCGATTGCTGGCCTTTTTTGTGCGGATGTTAGGCGGTGAAGACCAGGCGCAGGATTTTTTGCAGGAACTGTTTCTGCGGGTAATTCAGAAACAGCATACCTTTAACCACGGGAAGCGTTTTTCCACCTGGATTTTCTCCATCGCTTACAACATGTGTAAAAACGAATATCGTCGGCGGGAGGTGCGAAAAGCCTCCCGTTTTCGGCTGGAAGAAGATTCGGTGCAAAACACCCCCTCTGTTGAAACAAAAGTAGAAATGGATATTTTCCTACAAC